>JAWVYK010000207.1:0-4895 GCA_033722755.1 Rhodovibrionaceae bacterium
TAGACCACAACCCGGCAGCCCGCGTTGCTGAGCGATTCCGCCGAGCCCTTGCCAACGTCGCCGAAGCCCGCGACCACGGCCACCTTGCCCGCCATCATGACGTCGGTGCCGCGGCGGATGCCATCGACCAGGCTTTCGCGGCAGCCATAGATGTTGTCGAACTTCGACTTGGTCACGCTGTCGTTGACGTTGATCGCGGGCACCTTGAGCGTGCCCTGCTTGGCCATCTGGTAGAGCCGGTGCACGCCCGTGGTGGTCTCCTCGGACAGGCCGCGCACGTCTTCCAGAAGCTGCGGATACTTCTCGTGCATGCGGGCGGTGAGGTCGCCGCCGTCATCGAGGATCAGGTTCGGGCGCCAGTCGCCCGGGCCTTCGATGGTCATGTCGATGGCCCACCAGAACTCCTCCTCGCTCATGCCCTTCCAGGCGAAGACCGGCGTGCCCGCATCGGCCACCGCGGCGGCGGCATGGTCCTGGGTCGAGAATATGTTGCACGACGACCAGCGGACCTCTGCACCGAGCGCCTCCAGGGTTTCGATCAGCACGGCCGTCTGGATCGTCATATGCAGGCAGCCGGCGATGCGCGCACCGTTCAAAGGCTTCTTCTTGCCGAATTCCTCGCGCAGCGCCATCAGGCCCGGCATCTCGGTCTCGGCGATTGCGATCTCCTTGCGGCCCCAGTCGGCCAGAGAAATGTCCTTTACCCGGTAATCGGCGTTTGCCTCCGACATCGCGGTTTCCTTCTTTCTCGACTATTGGGCTGTGCGGAACTGCCCGACGCGCGCCCCGGCCCTATGGTGATTTGTCGAGGGAGATAGCAGGCGCAATTGGGCCGGGCAAGTCTCGGTCCAACCGAATAATCGAATGCGACCACGCCTCGGAGCGCGGCCCCGGCGGGCTGGATAAAGAAATCCCCGGCGCCGCCTATGACCGCGGTGCCGGGGATATGCCAGGTGGCCGCCGGCGCGGGTGAGTGCGCACGCTGGCGGGGGGCACCCCGGCGCTTTATGGGGGCGCCGTGGGCTGTCCCGTTACGGCTCGGCCCTGGCGCTTGGTATCGAACTGGGGGAGACTGCGGTCCCGCGCCCGGGAATGCCGATTACGGTTTCGTGACATTATCCGCGCTCGCCTCTCCGGCAACAAGCACTGGAAGGCGCTAAACCGCGGGTCTAAAGAATAGAGGGCTACTCCGAAACATCGCCGGTTCGGCCGCGGACTACCCCGATAATCCTTCGTTGAAATCGTCCAGCAGGGCGGTGATCCGGCCGCTGTCGTGCTGATCCATGATGGCGTGCGCGCGGCTGATGGCGGTCTGGCTGTCGAGCTGGCGAATGCGGCTTTTCACCCTGGGCAGCGAGAACGAGGCCATCGAAAGTTCGCGCACGCCAAGGCCGATGAGCAACGCCGTATAGCGGGGATCGCCGGCCATCTCTCCGCATACGGACACCGGGAGTCGCGCCCGCAAGGCCGCCTGCACCGTAAACTGAATCAGCCGCAGCACCGCCGGGTGCAGCGGGTTATAGAGGTAGGCAACGCTCTCGTCGGAGCGGTCGATGGCGAGGGTGTACATGGTCAGATCGTTGGTGCCCAAGGCGAAGAAATCGGCGTTCTGCGAAAGCGCATCTGCGGCGAGCGCCGCGCCAGGGACCTCGATCATCACACCAAGCGGCGGCAGAGGGTCGGCAATCTTCACGCCGCGCTTGCGCAGCTTGCGGGCAACCTGCTGCATCGACTTGCGCGCGGCCTGGACCTCGGCCGGGGTGGATATCATCGGCAGAAGCACGCGCACCGGACCGCGGGCGCCGGCCCGCAGGATGGCGCCCATCTGCATGTCCAAAAGCTCGCGCCGCTTGAGCGAGAGGCGGATCGCACGCAGCCCCAGGGCGGGGTTGACGGCATCGCCGGTCAGGTCCCCCAGCGCGGATGCCAGCTTTTCGCCGCCCACGTCGAGGGTGCGGACCGTCACCTGCTGGCCCGACATGGCGTCGACGATCCCGGCCAAGGCCTCGAACTGCTCATCCTCGCCGGGCAGGTCCGTGCGGTTCATGAACAGAAACTCCGTGCGCAGCAGGCCGATTCCCTCGGCGCCGGCGCTGACCGCCTGGCCGACCTCGCTGGGCAGCTCCAGGTTGGCGTGCAGCGACACGCGGGTGCCGTCGCGCGTAAGCCCGGGCAGATCCCGCAGGCGCCTGAGCGCCTTGGCCTGGCGCGCCATCTCCGCCTGGCGCTTGCGGTAGTCCTCCAGCCGTCGTTTGGTCGGCCGCACGATCACCATGCCGCCGGTGCCGTCGACAATCACGGTTTCGCCCGGCTGCACACCTTCCAGCAGCCCAGCCACCCCGAGCACGGCCGGCAGGCCCAGCGAGCGCGCCATGATCGCGGTGTGGCCCTCGGCGCCGCCAAGCGCGCTGGCGAAGCCGCTGATCTTCGCAGGGTTCATGAGTGCGGTATCGGCCGGCGTGATCTCCTCGGCCAGGACGATGGAGTCCTCCGCCAGGCTGCCGAAACCGTGCAGGGGCTTGTCCACCAGGTTGCGCACGATGCGGTGGCCGACTTCCCGGATTTCCTGGGCGCGTGCGCGAAGATAGGGGTCGTCCATCTGCGCGAAACCGGCCGATATCGCATCGATTTCGGCCATCACGGCGGATTCCGCATTGATCAGGTTCTTGCGGATTCGCCCGGTCACTCCGTCCAGCAGGCGCCGGGATCCAAGCATCTGTCTGTGCGCATCCAGCAGATAGCCCAGTTCCTCGGCCGCGGTGCCGTGCAGGCTTTCCGCCTTGCGCCGGACCTTCGTCAGCTGCCTTTCGGCCTTCGCCACGGCTTTTGCGAAGCGCTCGACCTCGCCGTCCGTCTCCTTGGCGGCGATGCTTTTTTCGATAACCTGCAGCGGCCCGCTTTCGCGCACGAAGGCCGGCCCGATGGCCACGCCAGGCGACACGCCGAGGCCGTCGAAGACGCGTTCGCCCCTGGTTTTCCCTGTTTTCGTCTTGGTCTTAGTCTTCATCGAACTTGTCGGCGACGAGCTGTTCCAAGGCGTCCAGCACCGATTTCGCATCGGGGCCCTCGGCGGAGAGCTGCAGATCGGTTCCGGGCACGGCGGCCAGCATCATCAGGCCCATGATCGACGAGCCCGAGACGGAGACGCCGTCTTTCGTGACGGTCACCTCGGCGTCGTATTGCGAAGCGACCTTGACCAGCTTCGCCGCGGCCCGGGCATGCAGCCCCCGCTGGTTGGCGACCGTGACCTTTCGGCTCGCACATCCACCTGCCGGCGCGGCTATCATTTTCCCTTCGCCTGCTTCTTCGCAGGTTTGCTTTCCGCCGTCAGCAGCTGCGAGGCCACAGCAATGTACTTGCGGCCCGCTTCCTGCGAGCGCGCCACGGCGACGGCCAGGCTTTCCTCGCCGCGCAGGCTGGCCAGCTTGATCAGCATCGGCAGATTGACGCCCGCGATCACCTCGATGTGGCCCTGCTCGAGGACCGATATGGCGAGGTTCGAGGGTGTGCCGCCGAACATGTCTGTCAGCAGAACGACGCCGTCGCCCTGATCGACCTTCTTCACCGATTCGAGGATCTCGCGTCGGCGCTCCTCCATATCGTCCTCGGGTCCGATGCACACACAAGCCATCGCCTCTTGCGGACCCACCACATGCTCCAGCGCGGCGGCGAATTCTCGCGCCAATTTGCCATGTGTGACGAGAACCATTCCGATCATGGGCTTCTTCCTTGTCCGCCTTTTTGCGCGCAGGTGCATGCGCGGATCGAGACGGCTTTTCTTGGCGTTACGATGCGGCCGCTTGCCGGCAGCGACAGCGATCGAATTCGCTTTCTAGCTTATATGTCCGGCTTCCGCATCCCTTGGATTATCCGGCTGAGGCGGCTCCGCCTCCTTTAGGTCGCGGTGCGCGAGCGTCACCTGACGGCCCTCGTCCCCGATCCACCCGGCAAGCTTTTCCGCGATGGCGACAGAGCGGTGACGGCCGCCGGTGCAGCCGATGGCAATGGTCAGATAGCTCTTCCCCTCTGCTTCGTAGCGCGGCAGCAGCGGCCCCAGCATCTCGGTCAGGCGTTCGAAGAACAGCGGAAAGTCGGGGTCGCGCTCTACATACTCGGCCACGCGGCGGTCGTTTCCGGGCAGCGGGCGCAAGACCTCATCGTAGTGCGGATTGGCGAGGAAACGGACGTCGAAGACGAGATCCGCCTCGCGTGGCACACCCTGGCGGTAGGAGAACGAGGTCACGAAGACGGCAAGTTTCGAGCGTTCTTCGACGGCCAGATGCCCGGTGAGAAGCCGCCGCAGGTCGTGCGGCCCGAGATCCGTCGTATCGATGACGAGGTCGGCGCGGCTGCGCAGCGGCTCCACCAACTGCCGCTCCGCGCGCAATCCGTCCGCCAGCGGTCGGCCCTGCGCCAGCGGGTGGGTTCGCCGGGTCTCGGTAAATCGCCGCTGCAGGACGTCATCCTCGCAATTCAGGAACAGCAGCGTCACCGCCGCACGCGAACCCGCGATCAGGCGGTCCACCTGCTCGAGCAGCGGTTTGACGGCGAAGTTCCGGCTGCGGGTGTCGACGCCAACGGCCAGCGGGCGGGTGATGGCGCCCTCGTCCAAAAGGTCGTTCATCAGGTCGAGGGGCAGGTTGTCGATGGCCTCGTAGCCCAGATCTGCCAACACCTTGAGCGACGTCGAGCGGCCCGCGCCCGACATGCCCGTCACCAGCACCAGCGGGATCGCGCCGCGCTCTGCGGCCGGTTCGCGCGGTGCTCCCGCGCCGTTTTGCTGTGGGTCCTGCATTGGCCTTGCGTCCTCGTCGCCAGCCGCGTCGACGAACGCCGCGCGCGCTTCACGCGGCAGTTCCTCTTCTATCACGGGCAGATGTCCGCGCGCAGCCACA
>JAWVYK010000208.1:0-4869 GCA_033722755.1 Rhodovibrionaceae bacterium
CCTCCACCGACGAGGCCGCGCCCGTGCATTGGGAGTCGCTGCCGCCGCTGGATGCGGCGCCCGAACTGCCGGCCGGGACGACGCCCCTGTCGGACGTGGTGAAGGCGCCGGACGCCCTGGCCCGCCGGCTGTCGCAGGTGGGACTGGTTGATGACGGCGCGGCGGCGCGGCGCCTGCAGCGAGACCTGAAGCCGGGCCAGCGCCTGGTCACCCGCGAGGGCGCGCTGTTCCGTTGGGACGGGTTTACGGTGGCCGCCGGCGCCCCGACCGCGTCTGCGCAACGGCTGGAGCAGCGCAACCGCCTGGGCGAATTGCGGACCGAGCTGAAGCGGGCCGAGGCGGAGAAACTGCGTTTGTCCGAGGCCCATGCGCAGGCCAAGCACGCGGCCGAGGAAGCCACCGCGCAAGAGCGCGCGTCGCGCGACGAGCTCAGCGCCGCCTACAACCGCGTCAACGAAGCGCGCGCGAGCGAGACCCGCGTCGCGCAAGAGGCCGCGCACAGACAGTCCAAGCTCTCGACCCTTCTGGAGCGCGGCGAGCGACTGGACGCGGACCTGCGGGAAAGCGAGCAGGGCCTGGCGGAAGCGCGCAGCGCGCGCGACGGCCTGCCCGACCTGACGGCGGCGCGCGCGCAACTGACCGAGCTCCGCGCCGCCCTGGCGGAAAAGCGGACGCTTCTGGCGGAGCGGCAGTCCGCCGTCGACCGGTTGATCCGGGAGGCGGAAGCAAGGACGCGGCGGCTGGCCGCCATCGCCGAGGAGAAACGCTCCTGGTCGGCGCGCCTCGAAGCTGCGCAACGCCACCTGCAAGGCCTGCAGGAGCGCCGGACGGCCGCCGAGGCGGAGCTGGAAGAAATTGCCGGCAAGCCTGGCAGCTTCGCCGAACAGCGCGAGGCCTTGGCGGAGAAGATCTCGGACGCGGAGACCAGGCGCAAGGCGGCCGCCGACGCCTTGGCCGAAGGCGAAACCCGCCTGACCGGCGCCGACCGGGCGCTGAAGGAGACGGAATCGGAACTCGCCCAGGCCCGCGAGGAGCGCGTGCGCGCCGAAGCCGCCCGCGATGGGGCGAACGAGGCCCTGAGCCGCCTGAAGGAGCGGGTGCGCGAACGCCTGGAATGCCGGTTGGACGACTTGGCGGAGGTGGCGGAACTCGATCCCTCCCAGGACCTGCCAGAGCGCGACGAGATAGAGACCAAGCTGCAGCGCCTGACGCGCGAGCGCGAGAACATCGGCCCGGTGAACCTGCGCGCTGAGCACGAGGCGCGTGAACTGGAAGAGCAAATCCAGGGCATGCAGAACGAGCGCGCCGACCTGACCGGCGCCATCGCGCGCTTGCGGCAGGGAATAGCGAGCCTTAACCGCGAAGGCCGCGAACGCCTGCTGAACGCCTTCGAGGCGGTCGACCAACATTTCTCGGAGCTCTTCGTGCGCCTGTTCGGCGGCGGACGCGCGCACCTGAAGCTGACCGAGGCCGAGGACCCGCTGGAGGCCGGACTGGAGATCATGGCAAGCCCGCCGGGCAAGCGTCTGCAGGTCATGTCGCTTCTGTCAGGCGGCGAACAGGCGCTGACGGCCCTTGCGCTGCTCTTCGCCGTGTTTTTGACCAACCCGGCGCCGATCTGCGTGCTGGACGAGGTCGACGCCCCGCTGGACGACGCCAACGTGGACCGATTCTGCACACTGGTGAGCGAATTGGCAGACACCACGGAAACGCGTTTCCTGGTGATCACCCACCATCGTATGACGATGTCCCGCGTCGACCGACTTTTCGGAGTCACTATGGGCGAGCGGGGTGTCTCTCAGCTCGTCTCGGTCGATCTGCAGGCGGCCGAAAGCCTGCGCGAGAGCGCCTGACTTTTCGCGCCCGGCAGCCCGGCGGCCAGGCGGCGTTTTACAACGCCGATTGCCGTTTCTGACCAACGCCTCCGAGAGCGAAAATCCCAGGAATTCCGCGGCCTTCTGGGCCGCTTGGCATGCCGCCGTTCCGGCTTGACACGCCTGGGGGCAGTCCGTAAGGTTCGCCCGCTTCGCGGGGGTGGGGTGCCTCCGGGAACGCCCTGCTATGGCCGACTGCGGCGCGTTGCGGTGGCTGCATCCGGTCTTGATCGGCCGGCATCTGCGAAGGCGCTGCGCACGTGAGAAGAGGCGAGATGGGCGAGTCCAAGGACACCTCGAACCTGAAGCGTCTGGAGAAACGGCTCAAGGCCGCGCGTCAACGCCGCGACGACCGCGGACCCGGCCAGGATGGCAGGTCCTCTTCCGGCGCATCGACAAGCGGTATGGCCGTCGGCCTTCGTATCGCCGTCGAGATTCTGGCGGGTCTGGCCGTCGGGGTGGGCATCGGTCTCCTGCTCGACCACTGGCTGGGCACGCAGCCCTGGATGCTGATACTGTTCTTCATCCTGGGCGCCGGAGCCTCCATGGTGAACGTGATGCGCACCGCGCGTGAATTGGAACGACGCGCCGAAGAGGAACGCAAGCGAGGCTCGAATACGGGCCCGGAGCAGTAGAAGGGAACGGTCGTGGCGGAACCCGCAAACGGCGAAGATGCAGTGGCAGGAATGGATCTCGATCCGCTGCACCAGTTCGAAATTATCCCGCTCGTTCCCTTGCAGGTGGGAGGGGTGGATATCTCCTTCACGAACTCCGCCCTGTGGATGGTCATCGCCTCGCTGGTGGTGACTCTGTTGCTGACCATTGGCATGAGCGGGCGGGCGCTGGTCCCCACCCGGGTACAGAGCGTGGCGGAACTGCTCTACGAAGTGACTGCCAACATGATCCGCGAGAACGTGGGCAGCGACGGGCGCAAGTATTTCCCGTTTATCTTCACGCTCTTCATGTTCCTGCTGTTCGGCAACGTGTTGGGCCTCATCCCCGGCTCCTTCACCTATACCAGCCACCTTGTCGTTACCTTCGCGCTGGCCGCGGTCATCTTCGTGGCGGTCACCGTGATCGGCTTCATCAAGCACGGCTTCGGCTATCTGCGCCTTTTCTTTCCGCATGGCGCGCCGCTGTGGACGGCTGTGATCCTGGTGCCGATCGAACTGGTCTCCTACCTGTCGCGGCCGGTCAGCCTATCGGTGCGGCTTTTCGCCAACATGCTGGTCGGCCACACCCTGCTGAAGGTGATGGGCGGCTTCGTGGTGATGCTGGGTATTGCGGGCGTGCTGCCGCTGGCGCTGCTCGTCGGCATCACTGCGCTGGAACTTCTGGTCGCGATTCTGCAGGCCTACGTCTTCACGATCCTTTCGTGCATCTATCTTGCCGACGCTCTGCACCTGCACTAGGCCACACGGGCAGGGGCGGGCATCGGCCGGAGTCACCCGAGTTCGAAACAACGTCAAAAGCAAGAGAGGCGGTTTAAAATGGAAGCTGAGGCAGCAAGGTTGATCGGTGCGGGGCTCGCAGCCATCGGCATGATCGGCGCCGGTATCGGTGTGGGCAACGTTTGGTCCAGCTACATTCAGGCCATCGCCCGCAACCCGGCATCCAAGGGCGAGATCGGCGCCAACATCTGGATCGGCTTTGCCGTGACCGAGGCCATCGCGCTGTTTGCGCTGATCGTCTCGCTCATCGCGCTGTTCGCGGCCTGATCGACGGCAAGCGTGGCGGAAGGTCGCCCGGCAGTGGGCGGCCCTTCGGCTTTCCGAATCCGCTCCGGCCGCTCGTAAGGCGCGCCGTCATGCGGCACGATCCGAACAGGCGGCCGGGCGCCCGGTCCCGGCGCATGTGAGCTCCCTGCGGGAGAGGCAAAATGCCCCAATTCAATCCCGAATGGTTCGCGAGCCAGATCTTCTGGCTGGTCGTGATCTTCACGATCCTCTACTTCCTGATGTCCAAGATCGCGCTGCCGCGCATCGCCAGCGTGCTCGAGGAGCGTCAGGAGAAGATCGAGAACGACCTGGCCAAGGCCGAACAGCTCCGCACCGAGGCCGAACAGGTGATGGAGGAGTACGAGAAGGCCCTGGCCGAGGCTCGCAGCGAGGCCCAGAAGCGGCTGAAGGAAGCCTCGGAGAAGATCTCCGAGGAGCAGTCCAAGCGCCACGAGGAATTTGGCAAGGAATTGGCCGAGAAAACCAAGGCCGCCGAGGACCGGATCGAAAAGGCGAAGAAGGAGGCGATGGACAACCTGCGCAACGTCGCCGTCGATGTCGCCGCGGCCGTCTCGGAGAAGCTGATCGGCGTCGAGCACAAACGCGAGACCGTTGAAGAAGCGGTCGATACCGCGATGAAGGAGAACGCGTGATGACGGGCGCAATCCTTGTCGGCGCTGCGGGCTCGGGCGGGCTACTCGCCAACCCGACGATCTGGGTTGCGGTGGCCCTCATCATCTTCCTGGGGCTCGTGTTCTGGAAGGGCTTCAGGCCGATGCTGCAGGCGCTCGACGCGCGCGCGGAGCGAATCCGGGCCGAGATCGACGAGGCGCAGGAGCTGCGCGAGGAAGCGCAGAAGGCGCTGGCCGAATACAAGCGCAAGCAGCGCGACGCCCTGAAGGAAGCCGAGGAAATCGTCGACAACGCCGGGGCGGAATCCAAGCGGATGCGCGAACGCTCGGAGCACGAGCTCGAGGAGGCGCTGAAGCGCCGCGAGCGTCAGGCGATGGAGAAGATCGAGCAGGCCGAGCAGTCCGCCGTGCGGGAGGTGCGCAACCAAGCGGTCGGCGTCGCCATGGTGGCTGCGCGCCAGCTCATGGAAAAGGCGATCGACAAGGACAAGGCCGAGGAAATGATCCAGGAGTCCATCGACGACCTTCCAAAGCGCCTGCAATAGGGCACTTCATCCGGTGCAATGCGCCAGCCGGACCCCGGTCTCTCGGCCGGGGTTTTGATTTCCGTCCGCCGGACGATCCGCCCCCCGCGTCTTGCGGGCC
>JAWVYK010000209.1:0-4868 GCA_033722755.1 Rhodovibrionaceae bacterium
ATCGAGCCGCGCTGTCGGGTTGCGCGAGACGATGCGCGCGCAGATCAGCGGCTTGCGGTTAAAGATGGCCGTTCCCAGCGCCTTGCCGTCGGAGGCGACGACCTTGGCCACGCACACCTCCGGCAAGGACTTTTGCGCCTGTCCCGTCTCGATCTCGTTCGCGAAAATCCACGGGTGCCCGAGGCGCGAGCGTTTGTCCTTGCCGGGTTTGAGGCGGATTTCCGGTCGCTCGGCGGGGGTGAAGCCGGGGATGCTGTCGCTCATGGCCCGCGCAGTCTAGCGAGCGCGGCCCGTGCCGCAAGTGCCGTGGACGGCGGCGTCGCTCGCCATTCCGCCGGCATTCAATCGCCCAGCGCCACGCCCTCGCGTCTCGGGTCCGCGCCGCCGAGATAGCCGTCGGCGACGCGGCGTATCGCATGCACGCCGCTCACCATCGAATCGATGCGCAGGTCGTGTCCGCGCTCTTTCAAGGCCGGTGCAAGTTCTTCGAAGCCGGTTCCCGCTTCCAGCTCGGTGGGACCGTTGCGGCTCAACGCATGAGGCATCGCCGCCGCGGCTTGCGGGTCCAGGCCCCAATCCAGCATGGCCACCAGAGCCTGCGCGACATAGCCGATGATGCGGCTGCCGCCGGGCGAGCCGACGGCCAGCTCGAAGGCGTCGGATTCGTCGAACACGATCATCGGCGACATGGAGCTGCGCGGCCGTTTGCCCGGCGCGGCACGATTGGCGACAGGCCGCCCGTCGATCTCCGGCCGGAAGGAAAAGTCCGTCAGCTGGTTGTTCAGCAGGAAACCCCGCACCATCACGCGCGAGCCGAAGGCGTTTTCCACCGAAGAGGTGAAGGAGACGACATTGCCGTCCCCATCGACGGCGACGAGATGCGTGGTCGACGGCGGGTCCGGCTGTTCCGGCATATCCAGGTGGTCGAAGCTGAGACCCGGCTCGGCGCCTCCCATCGAGCGGTCCATGCGGATTTGGCGGCTGCGATCGCCGAGGTAGTCGGGCGACGTCAGCCTGGCGACCGGCATCTCCACGTAGTCCGGATCGGCCAGGAAACGGTTGCGGTCGGCGAAGGCCAGACGCCCGGCCTCGGCCAGCAGGTGGGCGCTGTCGGCGGATACGGGCTCGAGCTTGGCCATCTCGAAGTTGGAGAGAATGCCCAGAATTTGCAGCACCGTGACGCCGCCCGAGGTCGGCGGCGGCATGCCGCAGACCCTGTAGACGCGGTAGTGTCCGCAAACCGGCGCGCGTCGCTTGGCCTCATAGGATTTCAGATCGGCCAGCGAGAGCCGTCCCGGATTGTCGGGGACCTCCCTGACGGCGGCGACGATGTCGCGGGCGATGTCGCCTTCGTAGAACGCCGCCGGTCCGCCCTCGGCGATGCGGCGGAGGGTATCGGCGAGATCGGGGTTGCGCAGCACCGTGCCCACCGGCTTGGCCGCGCCGCTCTCGGTATAGAAATAGCTGCGCGCCGGCTCGTAGCGGGTGAGATAGCGGTCTGCGGAGACCAGTGCATGCAGGCGCGGCGAGATCGCAAAGCCGTTTTCGGCCAGGGCGATGGCGGGCTGGAACAGCCTTTTCCAGGCTAGCCGGCCATGGTCCTCGTGCGCGGCGGCCAGCATGGCGACCACGCCCGGCGTTCCGACGGCCAGTCCGCCGACCACGGCATCGAAGAAATCCATCGGCGTTCCGTCGGCCTTCAGGAACATCCCGGGCCGGGCCGCAGCCGGTGCGGTTTCACGACCGTCGTAGGCCACCGTCGCGCCCTTCGCGGCGTCGAAATGCAGCAGGAATCCGCCGCCGCCGATCCCCGAGGACTGCGGCTCCACGAGGTTCAGCACCATCTGCATGGCGACCGCCGCATCGATGGCGGAGCCGCCGGCGCGCAGAATCTCGCGACCGGCGCGTGCCGCGTGGGGATTGGCGGCGGCCACCATATGGCGCTGCGCCCTCGCCGGACCGTCAGGGGCGTCTGTGCCCGGCGAGGCGGCTTCCGGCGCAGGGTCGCCTGCCAGGCCGCCCGACGGCGCGGCCAGGATTGTGAAGAAAACGGCGAAGGCGATGGCGGCTGCGCGTATCGGGATCACGGGCGAAGCTCCCATGCGGAACGTCGACCACGGAGGCTAAAGCAAACCGGCCGACGCGTCTGCCCGCTTTTTGGAAAGCTCCGCGGGACACGTCCCGTGAAAACGGGGGGCATCCACCCGTCGTCCTCTCGCAGCGGCTAGCTTGGACGCAGGGTCTTGCAAAAGCGCACGCTCTCGGCCTCGTGGCCGATGCCTTCGAACATGCGAGCCAGCCAATGGTCCTGATAGGACATGCTGGGCGATATGGTGGTGTGTATGGCGCCGCAGCCGTGCCGTTCGGCGAGGTCTTCGAGCCCTTCGGCCAGGGCGGAGGCCACCGCCTTCGGGTCGATGATGTCCATCGCGCAGAAATTCTCGGCGGAAAGGATGCGCTCGTGCCGCAGGTCGCTTTCGATGCGATACGTAAAAAGCCCCAGGATGTAATCCTGCTCGCTCATCACCGCCATGATGCCCTTGGGGCGCTGACCGCGGTCTTCCAGGAGCGTTTCAGCGAAGTCTTGCCAGCGCTCCAACGGCAAATCGGGTTCCGACTGGCGAACCAGCGGAAACGCTTGGGCTATCTGGTCGTGGCTCAAGGGAGCGACGGTAAGTTTTCTCATCGATTGAGCATCTAATTCGCCGAGGCACGTGAACCACGGTAAGGCTCCCTGCGTTCATAAGGCGTTGACCTAAATCAAGCGCCGGCCCGACAATTCCACCGGGTGGCGTTGAAGGCGGTGTGCAATGACGATATTGAAGGACCGGACGATAAGGTCCAAAATAAGCAAAACGTCATAAAAAAAGATGCAGGAACGGACCGGGATGTCTCCTTTCGACCTGATCAGGGCTCAACAGCTTATGGAGCCGCAGCGACGTGCGACCCGCGCCAGCTCTCCATGCGGGGCCTGCGCGGTGCGTCACCTTACCGTCTGCGCGCCGCTGGAGGACCGGGAACTGGCGGAAGTCGCGAGTATTTCGACGACCTTGGAGATCGATCCCGGAGAGCCGCTGTTCGACGAAGGCGAGCCCGCGGATAAGGTCTTCAACATCACCGCCGGCTGCGTGAAGGTCTACAAGCTGCTCGCCGACGGGCGCCGCCAGGTGACAGGCTTTCTCTTCGCCGGGGATTTCCTCGGCCTTTCGAACGATGCGCACTACGCCTACAGCGCCGAGGCCGTGACTCACGCCTGCCTGTGCCGTTTCAATCGCCGCAAGCTGGAAGCGCTGCTGGAGCGTCACCCGAAGATGGAAAAGCGTCTGCTCTCCATGGCCAGCAACGAGCTGGCCGCCGCGCAGGAGCAGATGCTGCTTCTGGGACGCAAGACGGCGAAGGAGAAGATCGCCTCGTTTCTGCTTATGCTCTCGCGCCGCGCGCAGCAGCGTGGCCAGGCGGGCAATCCGGTCTCGGTGCCGATGAGCCGCACCGATATCGGCGATTATCTGGGGCTGACGACGGAAACGGTGAGCCGCACTTTCACGCACCTGAAGACCGCGGGCACGATTAGAATGCTCAGCGGAGGGCGCATCGAACTGGTCGAGATCGAGCCGATCCGCGACCTCGCCGAAGGCGGCTGAAGCCTCGGAAATACGCGCGCCGTTTGCACTGCAACAAAAAGCGGGATAACCTCCGCGCCGTCGGGTCGTCCGACCTGTTGTTGCAGCCTCCGGGAGGTGGTGGTGAGCGCCTCCGAGACTCCGATCTCCGTTCAAGACCTGCGCCGGCGCAAGGGCGCGGAGCCGATCGTCTGCCTGACCGCCTACAGCACGCCGATGGCGCGCCTGCTCGACGGCGAAGCCGACCTCCTGCTGGTGGGCGATTCCCTGGGCATGGTCGTCTACGGGATGGAAAGCACGCTGGGCGTCACTCTCGACATGATGATCGCCCACGGCCGGGCCGTGCGCCGCGGCGTGCAGCGGTCCTGCGTGACCGTCGATCTTCCCTTTGGCTATTACCAGGAATCGCCGCAGCAGGCCTTCCGCAGCGCCGCGCGGGTTCTGGCGGAAACAGGGGCCGCGGCGGTGAAACTGGAAGGCGGCGCGGAATTGGCCGAAACGGTCGCTTTTCTGACCGCCAGGGGCATCCCGGTGCTGGGCCACGTGGGTCTCACGCCGCAGTCAGTGAATACGCTGGGCGGCTTTCGCACGCAGGGCAAGGACCCGGCGGCGGCCGAGCGGATCCTTGGCGATGCGCAGTCGCTCTCGCAAGCCGGGGCCTTCGCCATCGTCGTGGAAGGCGTTATGGAGCCCCTCGCGCGCCGTCTCACCGAGGCGGTTCCGGTGCCCACCATCGGCATCGGCGCATCGCCCGCCTGCGACGGCCAAATCCTGGTCACCGACGATCTGCTCGGTCTGAGCGGGGCGCGGGCGCCTAAGTTCGTCAAGCGCTATGCGGATCTGGCCGGCGGGGCGAAAGTGGCCGTCGCAGCCTACGCCGCCGACGTGCGCGCCCGGCGCTTTCCTGGTCCCGCGCACTGCTATGGTATGGAAAGCGAGACGGAATAACCCGGCAACGCTGAGGTATCCGGATATGGCGACCCAGACGCAGACACTGCCGATCGTGCGCAGCGTTGCGGAGTTGCGCAGCCGCCTCGGCCGATGGCGGCGCGAGGGCGCGAGCCTGGGCCTCGTTCCGACCATGGGCTCGCTGCACGCCGGACACCTCGCCCTGGCAACCCAGGCCGCCGCAGAGAACGACCGGGTCGTGGCCACGCTCTTCGTCAATCCAAAGCAGTTCGACCGTCCGGACGACCTTGCGCGCTATCCGCGCGACGAGAGAGAGGATGCCGGCCTGCTGGAGAGATC
>JAWVYK010000210.1:0-4856 GCA_033722755.1 Rhodovibrionaceae bacterium
CGTCTCCGAACACGCGGTCGGCGTTGCGCCCGGCGGCCTGCAGCAGGTTCGGAAGGATCGACTGGCGCATCACGTCCAGGTCGCTGGAAATCGGATTGACCAGGTGGAGGTGGTCGGCAACGCCGCCGAACAGCTCGGCGATCTCACCGGACATGAAGGAAAATGTCACCACCTCGTCCATGCCGCACCACGCCAGCGCTGTGCGGGCAAGGTGCTCGCGCTTCTGGCGCGGATTGATCGCGGGCTGGCTGAGCGTGGTCTCGCGATCCAGCGGCACGACCGGGATGTTGTCGAAGCCGACGATGCGCAGCACCTCCTCCACGAGGTCGGCCTCGCCCTCGACATCGCTGCGCCACGGCGGAACGGCTGCCGTCAGCAGCCCGTCGCCGGCGGACAGCTCGAAGCCCAGTTCCTCCAGCACCTGCGCGGCTTGCTTCTGCGGCACCTCCAGCCCGCCCAGTTCGGCGATGCGGGCGGGGCGCAGGGTGATTTCGCGGCGCCAGTCGGGTACGTCGCCGGCGCTGACGGCTTCGCTCGCCTCGCCGCCGCAGATCTCCAGGATCAGCCGCGCGGCCAGTTCCGCACCCCATTCAGCGGAGGTCGGGTCGACGCCCCGCTCGAAGCGGTAGCGCGCGTCGGAGAGGATTCCCAGCCGCCGGCCGCTGGCGGCGATGCGCACGGGATCGAAAAGCGCGACTTCCAGAAAGACCTCGGTGGTCTCGGAAGTTACGCCCGAAGCCTCGCCGCCCATGATGCCGCCAATACCGTGCACCTCCTTGTCGTCGGCGATCACCACGGTTTCCGCATCCAACTCGTAGGTGCGCTCGTCGAGGGCCTCGATGGTCTCGCCTTCGCTGGCCATGCGCATGGTCAGATTGCCGGCGATCTTCTGCGCGTCGAAGACGTGCAGCGGACGGCCGAGGTCGTAGGAGACGTAGTTCGTGATATCGACGAGCGCGGAGATCGGCCTGAGACCAATGGCGCGCAGGCGGTCCTGCATCCACTTCGGGCTTTCGCCGTTGGTGACGCCGCGGAAGTAGCGTCCGGCCACGAAGGGGCAGGCATTCGCCTTTTCCTTCGGCAGGTCGCGCTGCCACAGGACCGGGCTCTCGAAGCTGCCGGCCAGGGGCTCCGTCTTCTGCAGGGGCTTCAGGCGGCCGAGCCCTGCCGCGGCCAGGTCGCGGGCCACGCCGCGCACGCCCAGGCAATCGGCCCGGTTCGGTGTGATCGCGATATCGATCACCGGGTCGTCCAGCCCCATGACCTTCGCGAAAGGCGCGCCCACGGATGCATCCTCCGGTGCCTCGATGATGCCCGTATGCTCGTCGGAAAGGCCCATCTCGCGCTCGGAAACCAGCATGCCGTTGGAGTCCACGCCGCGGATGACGCCGGATTTCAATTCCATCTCTGTGCCGGGGATCCACGAGCCGACGGGCGCGAACACGCCTTTCATGCCGGTGCGCGCGTTGGGCGCACCGCAGACCACCTGCACCTCGCCCGCGCCCGTATCGACTGTGCAGACCTTCAGCCGGTCGGCGTCGGGGTGGGCCGCCGCCTCCTTGACATAGGCCACGGTGAAGGCGGCCAGCTCCTCGCCCTTGTTCTCGACGCCCTCGACCTCCAGGCCGAGGAGCGGCAGGCGCTCCACGATGTCGTCCAGCCCGGCTTCGGTGTCGAGGTGGTCGAGCAGCCACGAGAGGGTGAATTTCATTCCTGTGCGCCCTCCGCTTCAGAGCCCGCGCACGAGGCTGGGCGGCGACAGCGGCACGAAGCCGTAATGCCTGAGCCAGCGCAGGTCGCTGTCGAAGAAGGTGCGCAGGTCGGGAATGCCGTATTTCAGCATGGCCGGGCGCTCGATGCCCATGCCGAAGGCAAAGCCCTGATACTCCTCGGGGTCGATGCCGCAGTTCTGCAGAACCTTGGGATGCACCATGCCGCACCCGAGGATTTCCAGCCAGTCGCCGCCCGCGCCGATCTTCAGGCCGCCGCCTTCGCGCGAACAGCCGATATCGACCTCTGCCGAAGGCTCGGTGAAGGGGAAATAGCTGGGCCGGAAGCGCACGGGCAGGTCATCCACGTCGAAATAGGCGCGGCAGAACTCGATCAGCGTGCCTTTCAGGTGGCCCATGTGCGCGGACTTGTCGATCACCAGACCTTCGATCTGATGGAACATCGGCGAGTGCGTCGCATCGTAGTCGCTGCGAAAGGTGCGGCCGGGCACGATGATCCTGATCGGCGGCTGCTCGGCCACCATGGTGCGAATTTGCACCGGCGAGGTGTGTGTGCGCAGGACCTTGCGCTCGCCGCGCGGGTCCTCGGGCAGGTAGAAGGTGTCGTGCTCCTGCCTGGCGGGGTGCTCGGGCGGAATGTTGAGCGCCGAGAAGTTGTGGAAGTCGTCCTCCACGTGCGGGCCTTCCGCCACGGTGAAGCCCATCTCGCCGAAAATGGCCAGCATCTCCTCGACGGTCTGGCTGATCGGATGGATATGGCCCAGGCGGTGCGGGCGCGCCGGAAGGGTGACGTCCACCGTTTCCTTCGCAAGGCGCGCTTCCAGCTCGGCTTCGGAGAGTTCGTCCTTGCGCGCCTCGATGGCCTGGGCGACCCGGTCCTTGACCTGATTGAGCGCTTGGCCGGCCTCGCGCCTCTCTTCGGCGGGCAGCGCGCCCAGCTGCTTCATTTGCTGGGTGATGCGCCCCTTCTTGCCGAGCGCACCCACGCGCAACTGCTCGAGCTCCTGCAGGTCGGAGGCCCGCTCCACCTCGTGCAGAAGTTCGCTCTCCAGCTCTTGCAAATTCTCGTTCATCGCTTCCCGTCGCTAGCACGCAACGGGGCGGCCCGCCGGACCGCCCCGCCCGTTCGTCTGCCGCACCGCTTGGACACCGCCGCCGCGCCGATTCGATCGCGGCAGCGCCGGGCGGGCTATTTGCAGGCGGACTCGCCGAGCGCGGCCTGGGCCTGGTCGACCAGCGCCTTGAAGGCGCCGGGCTCGCGGACCGCCAGATCCGACAGGACCTTGCGGTCGAGGTCGAGGCCGGCCTTCTTCATACCGTTCATGAACTGGGAATAGGTCAGCCCGTGCTCGCGGGCGCCGGCGTTGATGCGCTGAATCCACAGCTTGCGGAACTCGCGCTTGCGCGTGCGTCGGTCGCGGTATGCGTACTGCAGCGACTTGTCGACGGCCTGCCGGGCGGTCTTGTAGGTCTTGCTGGACCGGCCGCGGAAACCCATTGCCTGCTTCAGGACTTTCGTGTGCCGGGCGTGAGTTGTCACACCCCGTTTAACGCGCGCCATGCTCGTTTCTCCTCGCCTTCAGATCGGGATGGACGTCACAGATTGGGCAGATAGTGCTTCTTCACCAGCCTGCGTTCGGCGGGCTTCAGGATCATCGTCCCGCGGTGCTGGCGTTTCATCTTCTGCGGACGTTTGCGAAGATTGTGGCGCTTATAGCCAACGTTGGCGCGAACCTTTCCGTTGGCGGTCAAGCGGAAGCGCTTACGCGCACCGCTCTTGTTCTTCAGCTTGGGCATTTGTCTTCCTTCGAAGCTAGAAATTGCCGTCCCTTTCGGGACCCGTGTTCGCGGGCGCCTGGGCATGCCCGGATGTGATCGGCCCAGGAGCGCACCTTCTTTGCGAGAGGCGGTGGTTATAACGACGGCGCCGCGCGAATGCAAGGCGCCAAAACCGAGGGATTTTACCGCTGCAGGCTGGCCGGGCGCGGCGGGTTATCTGGGCGCCATCACCATGACCATCTGGCGGCCTTCCATCTTCGGATGCTGTTCCACCTTGGCCATATCCGCGACCTCTTCGCGGACCCGTTCCAAGACTTTCAAGCCGAGGTCCTGGTGCGCCATTTCGCGTCCGCGGAAGCGCAGCGTGACCTTGACCTTGTCGCCTTCCTCCAGAAAGCGGTGGATCGAGCGCATCTTCACGTCGTAGTCGTGCTGGTCGATATTCGGACGCATCTTGATCTCTTTGACCTCGATGGTCTTCTGCTTCTTCTTCGCCTCGTTCTTCCGTTTCTGCTCCTCGTACTTGTACTTGCCGTAATCGAGGATCTTGCAGACCGGCGGATCGGCGTTGGGCGAGACCTCGACCAGATCGAGGCCGGCGTCCGCGGCATGTTCAAGCGCCTTGTCGACGGAAACGACGCCAAAGTTCTCGCCGGTCGCGCCGATCAAGCGCACTTCGGCGACATTGATGTCGTCGTTGACGCGCGGCCCGTCGCGGGACGGCGTCACATTCATGGGTGGGCGAGCTATGGAGACGACTCCTTTCTAACGTGGTTCCTGACGCCGCATCCCCGAACCGCCGGGCCGCCTCTGGCGGCCTTCGCATTCCTTGGGTGCGACTTCCCCTCATATTGCATGACCGCGCCCCGTGCGGCCAATGCACAAAAGCATGCTGCCGCCCCCAGTGGCGGGAGCGCCAGTTCGTCCTCCGGCCCTTTGACTGCGGGGCGGCTCATGCCTTCGAGGCACTGCGCGCGCCCGCATCCGCCTCGTTCGGAGGAAGGGCTTGCTCACAGAGTCTAGTGATCGCCTCGTCCAGCGCAAGCACCTCTTGCTCCTTGCCGCCGAGGCGCCGCAGGGCCACCGAGCCGTCGTCCGCCTCGCGCGCGCCCACCACCGCGATGACCGGCACCTTCATATGGCTGTGCTCGCGGACCTTGTAGTTGATCTTCTCGGGCCGCGTATCGACGGTGCAGCGCAGGCCCGCCGCGCTCAGCCGGCGATGCACCTCGCGGGCGTAGCCGTCGGCCTCCGAGGTGATCGTCGCGACGACCACCTGCACCGGCGCCAGCCACAAGGGAAAACGCCCGGCGTAGTTTTCGATGAGGATCGCCAAAAAGCGCTCGA
>JAWVYK010000211.1:0-4823 GCA_033722755.1 Rhodovibrionaceae bacterium
AAGACCCCGAAAGCGCAGAATGCTGCGGCTTCCAGCGCCTTTTGGCAGGGCGCCGAACGGGCTATGCACGTGGGCCAACAAAAACATCCGCGAAAGCCGGTTTTGCCTTCGCGGATGCGCGCTGGTTCACAGGTGCCGGCGGGCCGGCGCCCGGTCTGTCGGTTGCCCGGTCTACTTCAGGCCAATGCCCTGGAAACGCTTCTTGAACTTGGCGACCTGACCGCCGGATTCCTGCAGGCGATGGACGCCCGTCCAAGCCGGATGCGTCTTCGGGTCGATGTCCAGACGCAGCGTGTCGCCCTCCTTGCCGAAGGTCGAGCGCGTCTTGTACTCGGTGCCGTCCGTCATCACCACGGTGACTTCGTGGTAATCGGGGTGAATGTCCTTCTTCATCGCCGTCATCGCTCCTTTTGAGGCCGCGGTTTGTAACCGAGCTTGGCGTCCATTGCAAGGGGGTGGAGGGCGCTCGGCGGGCCTCCGCACGCGGTTGCCGCATCGCGGGCTTTGCTTTACCTCTAGCCGGGCCATGCGAAGCCTCGTTCAACCCCGCCGGACAGCCGCTCAGCGGTCGCACGCAGCAAGCGGATACCGGCCATGACGATGCGCGAAGGCGGCCGGGTTCTGGACCGCGCCGACGTCAGCGCCCGTGCGCGCAGCCGCGACCTGAGAGTGCTTGGCGCGCTCTGGGGCTATCTCAAGCCTTACCGTGTGCAGATTGCCGCGGCGGCATTGGCGCTCGTCGTCGCCGCCGGCACGGTGTTGGCGCTCGGCCGCGGATTGAAGATGCTGGTGGACAGGGGCTTCGCCAGCGGCGATGAAGGCATGCTGGACGTCGCGGTTCTGGTGCTGCTGGGCGTCGTTGTCTTGCTGGCGCTTGCCAGCTACGCCCGGTTCTATCTTGTCTCCTGGATCGGCGAGCGGGTGGTGGCCGACCTGCGCCAGGACGTATTCTCGCGCGTAATCCAGCTGTCGCCCGGCTTCTACGAGGTCAACAGGACCGGCGAAATTCTCTCCCGCCTGACGACGGACACCACGCTGTTGCAGACGGTGGTGGGCACCTCCGCCTCCATCGCACTGCGCAACCTGTTGCTGATGGCGGGCGGGACGGTGGCGCTGGTGGTGACCAGCCCCAAGCTCACCGGGATCGTCTTCCTGGTGGTGCCGCTGGTGATCCTGCCGATCCTTTTCTACGGGCGGCAGGTGCGCAGGCTGAGCCGCGACAGCCAGGACCGCGTTGCCGATATCGGTGCCTATGTGGACGAGAGCCTCGGCGCGATCCGCACCGTGCAGGCGTTCAATCACGAGGAGGTCGATCGCCGGCTTTTTTTGGAGCGCACCGAAAGCGCGTTCAGGACCGCGGTGGAACGGGTCAAGGCCCGCGCAGCGCTGACGGCGATGGTAATCGTCCTGGTTTTCAGTGCGGTGAGCGTGGTGCTCTGGATCGGCGGGCACGACGTGCTGGCCGGACGCATCACGCCGGGCGAGCTTTCCGCCTTCGTGTTCTATGCCGTGGTGGTCGCCGGCTCCTTCGGCGCCATCAGCGAGGTGATCGGCGACCTGCAGCGCGCGGCTGGGGCCACCGAACGCCTGCTTGACCTTCTGCACACGGAACCGGAGATTGGAACGCCCGCCGAGCCCGTTGCACTGCCGAGCCCGCCGGAGGGCCGGGTCGCCTTCGAGGACGTGGTTTTTCACTATCCCGCGCGCCCCGATCACTCTGCCCTGGAGCACCTTGGCTTCGAGGTGCGCCCCGGCGAGAAGGTGGCGCTCGTGGGCCCGTCGGGCGCCGGCAAGACGACGGTGTTCCAGCTGCTTTTGCGCTTCTACGATCCGAAGTCCGGGGTCGTGCGCCTAGACGGCGTCGATCTGCGGCGCACCGATCCCGGGCAGGTTCGTGCACGCATCGGCCTCGTGCCGCAGGAGCCGGTGATCTTCTCCGCCAGCGCGCGGGAGAACATCCGATACGGCCGGCCGGAGGCGGACGACGCGGCCGTGCGCCGGGCGGCGGAAGCAGCCCACGCGCTTGAGTTCATCGAGGCTCTGGGCGAGGGCTTCGATACCTTCCTAGGTGAAAAGGGTGTGCGCCTTTCCGGAGGCCAGCGCCAGCGCGTGGCCATTGCCCGGGCGATCCTGCGCGACCCGGCCATCCTGCTTCTGGACGAAGCGACGAGCTCGCTGGACGCCGAAAGCGAGCGGGCGGTCCAACTGGCGCTGGATGATTTGATGGCCGGGCGCACGACGCTGATCATCGCGCATAGACTGGCGACCGTGCTGAAGGCCGACCGGATCCTCGTCATGGAGCAGGGCCGCATCGTGGCCAGCGGAACCCACGACGAGCTGATCCGCCAGGGCGGCCTCTACGCCCGTCTCGCCGAGTTGCAATTCGACCAGGCGCAAAGTCTGCGCGACACCGACGCGGCCGAGTAAATAACCCATTTTATTTTTCCGGAACTACATCTACTGGCCGAATAGCGGGACTCTTGTAGAACACGTAAAATGAAAAGCGCCGCTGGGGTGAAGGAGAAGTCCAATGGGGTTCGCTTCCTCTTTCGCGCGCATCTTAGGTGGGGCCACGATGCTGGGGCTTGCGCTCTATTTCTTTGGCGAGGGCAAGATTGCGTGGCGCGAAGGTATCGATCTGCAAGCCGATTTGGATCCCGAGAGCGTATTGCTCGTCATTGCGATCTTGGGACTTTTCGGCGTTATGACGTTGGCGGACGGCATGTTCAAGTTATTGAACAAGCGCTAAGCCGGATGCCGTGATGCGATGGTGCGCCGGCGGGCGGAGGCCTATTCCTCCTGTCCGCCGCGGTTGGTCAGCTTGAGTTCGATCCGGCGATTGCGGCGGTAGGCCTGCAGGGAATCCTCGTCGATCAGAGGTTTGTACTGCGCGTAGCCGCTGGCGGCCAGCCGGTTCGGGGGGATGCCGACGTCGAGCAGCACCTTGACGACAGAAATCGCGCGGGCCGCCGAAAGCTCCCAGTTGGACGGAAATTTTTCCGTGTTGATGGGCCGCTTGTCGGTGTGGCCCTCGACCTGCAGGACCCAGTCGATATCGTCCGGAATGCGTCCCGAAATCTCTTTCAGGGTCTGCCCCAGTTGCATGATCTGCTGTCGGCCCTCCGGCCCCAGTTCGGCCTCGCCGGTCTCGAAGAGAACCTCCGACTGGAACACGAAGCGGTCGCCAACGATGCGGATATCCTGCCGGTCGCCAAGGACCTCGCGCAGGCGGCCAAAGAATTCCGAACGATAGCGCGCCAGCTCCTGCACCTTGCTGGCCAGCGCCACGTTGAGCCGCCGCCCGAGGTCGGCGATCTGGACCTTCTGCTCCTGATTCTTGGCCTCCGCCGCCTCGAGCGCGGCGTTGAGGCGCGACATTTGCCGCCGCAGCGATTCCAACTGACGGTTCAGCAGGTCGATCTTGAGCTGCGCTTCTTTGTTGAGGGTGGTGGCCTCGACGAGCTCGGTTTCCGTGTTGTTGAGGCGCGCGTTCAGCATCGCCACCCGGTCCTCGGCGCTGTCGGCCCTCTCTCGCGCGGTCTCCAGATCGCTTTCCCGGGTCGCAAGGCGGGCTTCCATTCGGGCCAGCTCCCGCGACAGCTCCTCGCGCAGGCTTTTCAGGGCGCGCAACTCGATGAGCTGGGTTTCAATTGTCTCCTTGTCGGCCTCGATGGTCGTGTAGAGCTCTTCCAACTCCTCGCGCTGGGCGGCCACGGTCTCGCGGCTGGTCTCCAGGTTGGCCAGAGCCGAGGCGAGCCGGTCTTCGTTTTCTGCCAGGCTATCCCGCGCGGAAGCGAGCCGGTCGCGAAGCTCTGCGCGTTCGCTCATGATCGCCTGAATGCGGTTCTGCAGGCTTTCCTTCTCTTCCAGGGAGCTCTGAAGCTCGGTGGAAAGTTGCGCCACGTTGATGCGAAGCTCGGCGTTAGCGCTGCGCTCGAGGGCCAAAAGGTCGCCCAGTTCCTGCACCTGCTGTTCGAGACGCGTCAGCGCCTCGTCGCGGCCGGTCAGCGCCACCGAGAGGAAGACCTGCGAGACCATGAAGACCATGAGCACGAAGATGACGACCAGCAGCAGGCTCGCCAGTCCGTCGACGAAACCGGGCCAGATATTGATGGCGCGTTGTGCGTTGCTGCGGCGGAGCGCGAACATGGGCTAGGTCTGCTCGGCCTCCTCGGCCAGGGCGGCGATGGTGCGCGCAAGGAGGCGGATCTCGTTGCGCATCTCCTTGATCACCTGGTCGCGGCCGCTGGACGCTTCGTCCAACAGGCGTTCGAGCCGGTAATCCAGGTTGCGGATGTGATCGCGCGTGGCTTCGTCCATACCGGCGCTGTCGCCGCTCATGCGCTCCAGGATCGGTTTGATTTGCTGCTGAGTCTCGGCCAAGCGCATGAGCACGCTTTGCTCCGTGCGCATCTGGTCGGTCAGGGTGGAGAGCCGTTCAGTGAGCTGGGACAGGTTGCGGTTGGCGACCTGGCGGTCTTCCTCGCCCTGGGTGATGGTGCGCTGAAGCGTGTCCAGGCTGTCGGCGGTCTGCTCCAGGAGCGCCTGGATGTAGGCCGGCACCGAGTGGTCGGATTCGCCGCCGCCCGGCCCGCCGCTGGACAGCCGCGTGACGCGCGACAGCCACTCTTCGAGATCGTTCATGAAGCGGTTGTGCGCCTGTCCGGCCTGGAGTTCCAGACAGCCGAGGATGAGCGATCCGGCCAGACCGAAAAGGGAGGAGCTGAACGCCGTGCCCATGCCGCTCAGGGGCTTCGCGAGCCCGCCTTTCAACTCGTCGAACATGGCCGCCGCATCGCGTGAGGAGACCGTCAGTCCGGCGA
>JAWVYK010000212.1:0-4739 GCA_033722755.1 Rhodovibrionaceae bacterium
CCACCATGACCGAAGGCGGCGGCGCCTATGGTGCACTGGAGAATGCGGCGCTGGCCGTGCGCGATGGCCGGATCGCCTGGCTCGGCCCGATGAGCGAATTGCCGGGCGCGCCGTCCGAGATGGCCAGTGATGTACACGACCTCGACGGCTGCTGGATGACACCGGGACTGATCGACTGTCACACCCACCTGGTCTGGGGCGGCGACCGGGCCCGGGAATTCGAGCTGCGCCTCGAAGGCGCCTCCTACGAAGAACTGGCGAAAGCCGGCGGCGGCATCCTCTCCACCGTCAGCGCGACGCGCGACACGGATGCCGACGCGCTGTACGAGGCCGCCGTCCCGCGCCTGCAGTCGCTGATGGCCGACGGCGTGACCACGGTCGAGATCAAGTCCGGATACGGGCTGAGCGCCGAGGCCGAGGCCAAACAGCTTTCCGTCGCCCGCCGGCTGGGAGAGAGCTTTCCGGTCGAGGTGGTGACCACCTTTCTCGGCGCCCACGCGATCCCGCCGGAGTTTCAGGACGACAGCGCCGGCTACATCGACGAGGTGGTGCAGCGCATGCTGCCGCAAGCCCACGCGGAGGGGCTCGTCGACATGGTCGACGCCTTCTGCGAATCCATCGCCTTCTCGCCCGAGGAAACCGCCAGAGTTTTCGACAAGGCCAAGGAATTGGGCCTGCCGTTGAAGCTTCATGCCGATCAGCTATCGGATCTGAATGGCGCGGCGCTGGCGGCTGATTATGGCGCGCTCTCGGCGGAGCACCTGGAATGGACCAACGAAGCCGGCATCCGTGCGATGGCAAAAACGGGAACGGTGGCCGTCCTGCTGCCCGGCGCGTTCTACCAATTGCGCGAGACCAAGCTGCCGCCCATCGAGGGCTTTCGCACTGCCGGGGTCCCCATCGCGATTGCAACCGACTGCAATCCCGGTTCCGCGCCGGTGTTCTCCCTTCTGCTCATGCTGAACATGGCCTGCATCCTGTTCCGGCTGACGCCCGAGGAGGCGCTGGCCGGTGTCACGCGCAACGCCGCGCGGGCGCTCGGCCGATCGGACACAGTGGGCACGCTCGAGGAAGGCAAGCAGGCCGATCTCTGCGTGTGGCGCATTTCTCGGCCGGCCGACCTGGCCTACCGCATCGGGTTCAATCCCCTGGTTTCGCGCATCAAGGCCGGCCGCATTGACGCGAACGGGTGAGACGCAAGGTCTCGGTTCCTCTGCGAAGCCCGATTGCTGAGCTCATAGGATAATGTTCCTCGCCGTGCCCGCGCGCCGAAACGCTAGCGCTCCGGCAGGTTTGAAAATCGGTCAGTGGTAATCGCGCCTCCGGTTTCACCACTTTCTATGGTGGAAGCGGATTCATTGCTTAATGCCGGCCACGTATTCGCTTGCTATGATGTTCCCACCAGTCAGACCCTGCGGGCCTTCCAACCTGACCTCACGGCTGTGCCAAGCACAATCGAGTTCAAGGGCGAAAGGTCCGGTACCGCAAAAGGCTCCGGCCCATGGGAGAAATCGCCCGGGATCCAATTCTCAAGGAGCAGGAAAAAGCCTGGAAGGTGGTGCGCGCCGCGCTTGGCGCATACGAGCGCAACCCCACGGACCGCAACGCCGAAGCAGTCCACGAGGCTTGGCTGGAAGTGCGCCGGTTGAACAGGGTGGCGCGCTGGCGGATGCGCGCAGACCAGCAGGTCTCGCGGCGTTAAGTCCGTCTCGAGGCGGACACATGACCCGCAGATGAAACCGCGGGCATCTGGGAGAAAGGGAAGCAACAGGTGATTCGTCGACCATTGGATGTTCAACCCGGCCAAAGATATCTCAGCCTCGCATCGAATCACACTCAGCCAGCCGTCTGGGAGGTGGTGCGGCTTTACCGGCACGACCCGGGAATCCTGCACGCCGCGCTGGCGCGTGACGGTCGTCGCAACGACTTGAAGACACTGTCCTGCGCGGTGCTGACAGACGCCTCGCATTTCCGCCTGCTCAAGGAACGCGCGTGAGGCCGCAGGCTCCCAAAACCGCTGAACAAATTTAAGGTCCGGCGACCGGAACCCGCCGGACGGCCGTGGCGTTACACCGTTAAGTCCTTGCCGAAGCCCGATTTCTTTCGGTGAAACCGGATTAACGGAGGAACGCCATGAGCCAGCCGACCATAGTCGACAAATCCGTCCAGCACGCCAAAGAGTGGTTCAAAGAGCTCTCCGACTATCCCGGGATCGGCGATGAGCAACGCGCCTATCACGCCCTGCGGGCGAGTCTTCAGGAACTCCGCGACCGGCTGAGCGTCGAGGAGGCCGCCGATTTGGGCGCGCAGCTTCCCACCCTTATCCGCGGCATCTACTACGAGACCTACGAACCCGCCAAGTCGCCCACCCGCAAGCACCGCGAGGCTTTTCTGCAAGGCGTCTCCGAGCGCATCGATACCCAACTGAACATGGACCCCGAAGCCGCGGTCACGGCGACCTTCGCCCTTCTGTCCCGGCATGTCACGAGCGGCGAGTTGGAGGATGTGCGGCACATGCTGCCGAAGGATTTGCGCTCCCTTTGGCCGGACGTGGCGGCCTGAGCGGCGCCGCAAGACGCCCCGCCAACGGAAGGAGCATTTTCTGGCGGGTCCGATGTTGTGGCGGGACTTTTCAGCGCGGCTCCTCTACACCACCTGATAAACTCCGATTAAGAGAGAGGACGGTAAGATGTCCGTAATGCCCGATGAAGTGCTGGAGCCGGGCGACGCCGTTATCGTCGTCGACGTGCAGAACGACTTCTGCCCGGGCGGCGCACTGCCCATCGAAAACGGCGACGAGGTGATCCCGGTCTGCAACATGTGGGCCGACGCGGCGCGCAAGAAGGGCCTGCCGGTCTATGCCTCGCGCGACTGGCATCCAATGAATCATCTCAGCTTCGAGGACCAGGGCGGTCAGTGGCCCCCGCACTGCATCCAGGACACCGACGGCGCGGGCTTTCACGCGAAGCTGGAGTTACCCGACGGAACGGTGGTGGTGACCAAGGGGACCCGCTTCGACAAGGACCAGTATTCGGCCTTCGACGAGACGGGCTTCGCCGAGGAACTGCGCCGCCACGGCGTGAAGCGCGTGTGGGTCGGCGGCCTCGCCCAGGACGTCTGCGTGCGCGCGACTTCGCTCGACGCGGCGCAAAACGGCTTCGAGACCCACGTGCTCCTTGACGCTACACGGCCGGTCACTCCCGAGGGCGGAGAGGAGGCCGTTTCGGAAATGGAGGCCAACGGCGTGGTGGTGGAAAGATAGGCACGGCCCCATGAGCCCCGACGAAGAGGAACTGCCGCCCGGCCAGCGCCTGCGCGACGAGCTCTTTGCCGGGCCCGGGCATAGCCTGCTGCTGACCGACCTCTATCAGCTCAACATGATGCAGGCCTATCTCGACACCGGCATGACCGACACCGCGGTGTTCGAGTTCTTCATCCGCAAACTGCCGGATAACCGGGGGTTCTTTCTGGCGGCCGGGCTGGAGCAGCTTCTCGATTTCCTGGAGACCGCGCGCTTCACCGATGCCGAGCTCGCCTGGCTGAAACGAAGCGGCCGGTTCAAATCGAACCTTCTGGACTATCTCGCCGACTTCCGTTTCACGGGAGACGTGCACGCCATGCCGGAGGGCAGCGTGTTCTTTCCCGCCGAGCCCATCGTGCGGATCGCCGCGCCGATGCCGGCCGCTCAGCTCATCGAGCCGCGGGTCATCAACCTGATGCAGTTCCAGACCATGATCGCCAGCAAGGCCGCGCGCATGAAACTGGCCGCGCCCGAGCGCACGCTGGTCGATTTCGGGCTGCGCCGCGCCCATAGTGCGGAGGCCGGTCTGCTGGCCGCGCGCGCCGCCTATCTGGCGGGCTTCGCCGGCACCGCCTCCGTGCCCGCCGACCCGGTCTTCGGCGTGCCCATTATTGGCACCATGGCGCACTCCTACATCCAGGCTCACGACCGCGAACAGCAGGCGTTTCTGGATTTCGCCCGCGCCCGGCCCGACGCGGTCGTGCTGCTGGTCGATACCTACGACACCATTGGCGGCGTAAAGAAGGTGATCAAGTTGGAGCCTACGCTTCGCGAGGAGGGAATCACGCTGCGCGGCGTGCGTCTGGACAGCGGCGATCTGATCGACCTTTCCAAGAAGACGCGCCGGCTCCTGGACGATGCCGGGCTGGATGAGGTGCAGATCTTCGCCAGTGGCGGCATCGACGAAGACGAGCTGCAGGAATTCGCACGCGCCGGGGCGCCAATCGACGGGGTGGGAATCGGCACGGCCCTGACCACCTCGGAGGACGCGCCGGCAATGGATTGCGCCTACAAGCTGCAGGAATACGCAGGCGCGCCCAAGCGAAAGCGCTCGGAAGGCAAGGCCACTTGGCCGGGCCGCAAGCAGGTGTTTCGCCGATACGACGCCGACGGGCGCATGGCCGGCGACCTGTTGACGGTCGACGGCGGCGAACCGGGACAGGGTTTCGAGGACGCCGAGGCCTTGATTGCACCCGTCATGCGCGCTGGCCGGCGCACGGACAGCGCGCCCGGCCTGGAGCAAGCGCGCGAGCGCGCAGCAGAGCAACTCGCCCTCCTGCCCGAGCACCTTCAGCGGCTGGAAAACGAGCCCGCCTATACGGTCACGGTCTCCGCGGCGCTGGAAAAGCTGGCAAAGGACGTGAACACGGAAATCGAGCGCGAGCGCGGCGATATCGATTGAGCGCCCGCGGTCAGCCGCCGAAAAGCCGCTTGAGCA
>JAWVYK010000213.1:0-4685 GCA_033722755.1 Rhodovibrionaceae bacterium
GCCGCCCGGTGCGTGGGTCGGTCAGGCCGACCGGCTTCATGGGGCCGTAGCGCAGCGTGTCGAGGCCGCGCTCGGCCATGACCTCGATGGGAAGGCAGCCCTCGAAGTAGGGCGTGTCCTTCTCCCACTCCTTGAACTCGGTCTTCTCGCCCTCCCGCAGCGCCTGGATGAAGGCCTCGTAGGTCTCCTTGTCCATCGGGCAGTTGATGTAGTCGCGCCCACCGCCATCCTCCGCGCCTTTGTCGTAGCGCGACTGGAACCAGGCATGCGAAAGGTCGATCGAATCCTTGTAGACGATCGGGGCTATGGCATCGAAAAAGGCGAGATATCCCTCGCCCGAGTAGCTGCGGATCGCCTCGGCCAGCGCCGGGGAGGTGAGGGGGCCGGTCGCCAGGATCACCGAATCCCAGTCGGCCGGCGGTAATCCGGCAATCTCCTCCCGGCGAATCTCGACCAGCGGTTCCGCTTCGAGAGCGGCCGTCACGGCGTGCGAGAACACGTCCCGGTCCACGGCCAGCGCACCGCCAGCGGGCAGGCGGGCCTTGTCGCCGCAGGCCATGATCAGGGAGTCGCAGCGGCGCATCTCCTCGTGCAGCAGCCCGACCGCGTTGTTCTGCGCATCGTCGGAGCGGAACGAGTTGGAGCACACGAGTTCGGCCAGGCCGTCGGTGTGGTGGGCGTCGGTTTTTCGCTGCGGGCGCATCTCATGCAGGACCGCCGGAACCTTGGCCCGCGCGATTTGCCACGCCGCCTCGCTGCCGGCCAAACCGCCGCCAACAACATGAACCGCTTTTGCCACATTTGCAGACATACTTCGTCACTTAATAGAGCCTGCAGACAACCGCAAGCCTTGCTATTACAAGGGGGTTATCTGCAGCGCTGCGCCCGGCCCAGGCGGCCGACGAACCCGATGGGGAAAGCCTACCTATGAAAGTCACCACGGTTTGTCTTCTCGCCGCGCTCGGCGTCGCGGCGGCGCCATCCTGGGCGCAGGCCCAGGCGACGGACGCCGAGAAGGAAGCGCGCAAGAAATGGACCTATGGTGTGGTCTGGGAAAACGACCGCTTCGCGAACACCGACCGGCATTACACCAATGGTGCTCAAATCCGTGCCGTCTCGCCGCGCGACGACACCCTCGGGCTGGGAGACTGGCTCTGGGACGATTTGCTGTTGGATCCGCAAGGCCATCGCCGGGTCGGCTTCGCACTCGGCCAGAGCATGTTCACGCCGGACGACCTGACGAAAGACGACCTCATCGTCGACGACAGGCCTTATGCCGGTTGGCTCTACGGCACGGTGGCCGTGATTTCGGAAGGCAAGAAAGAACTCAGGCAGTTGTCGCTCGACGTTGGCGTCGTCGGCCCCTGGGCGCTCGGCGAAGAAGTCCAGACCGTGGTGCACGAGGCGATCAACGTGACCACGCCCCAGGGCTGGGATAATCAGTTGGAGAACGAGCCGGGCGTCGTGCTGTCCTACCAGCACCGCTGGCGCAACGTTCTGGCAGACCCCGGCACGGGCCTGGGAATCGATCTGACGCCGCACCTCAGCGCCAGCGCCGGCAACGTCTTCACCCACGCAGCCGCCGGCCTGTCCTTCCGCTTCGGCCAGGATTTGCCCGCCGACTATGGGCCGCCGCGGATCAACCCGAGCCTGGCCGGATCGACTGTGTTCCAGCCGGAGGAGGACTTCGGCTGGTATCTCTTCCTGGGCGGTGAGGGCAGGGCGGTCGCGCGCAACATCTTCCTCGACGGCAACACCTTCGAGGACAGCCACAGCGTCGACAAGAAAACCTTCGTCGGCGATGTGCAGGCGGGTTTGGCGATCACCTTCGAAAGAGTCCGGCTGACCTATACCTACGTTTTTCGCACCAAGGAATTCGAGGAACAGGAAGAGGCCGACCAGTTCGGCGCACTCAGCCTGTCGGTACGGTTCTAGCCGCGATTGTCGCGCACCTTGCACGCCGACAGCGTGAAGGCTTCCTGCTCGGCGGCAATGCCTTTCAGCTTGAAGCGGCCGAGGCTCTTCACCGACCGCCCGCAGCACTGCGCAAAGGCCTGCGAGAGAACCAGCGGCGGCTCCACGTCGCGAGTCAGGTTCTCCAGGCGACAGGTGAGGTTGACGGCCGGCCCGATCACCGTGAAGTCCAGCCGCGCCTTCGCACCGACGTTGCCGTACATCACATCGCCGATGTGCAGCGAAATGCCATAGCGGATTTCCGGCTTGCCTTCTTCCCGGCGCTTGCGGTTCAGGTCTTCAAGCTCGCCGAGGGCCCTGTTCGCAGCCTCAAGGGCTTTGCCAGAGGCACGGGCGCCGGCTGTCTTGTCCGTGTTCTCCAGGGGGAAGATGGCAAGAATACCGTCGCCGATAAATTTTAGGATCTCCCCGCCGGCCGCCTCGATCGCCGCGCCGACATGATCGAAATAGTCGTTGAGCGTGGAAATCAGGGAGTCCAGCTCGATTTCTTCCGATAGCGAGGAAAATCCCCGCAGGTCGCAATACCAAATGGCCGCGGGGATGATCTCGCCATAACCGCGGCGAATGGCACCTCCCAGGACACGCTCGCCGGCGCTGCGCCCGATGTAGGTGTCCATCAGCAGGCGCGCGGTCCGCTGCTGTTCGTGCAGCTCCAGCACGGCGGCGAGCGGCGAAAGCACGGCCTCCAACGTCTCGATTTGAGCCTCGGAAAAGCCTTCGGGGTGCTTGGTGGAAAACCCGATCGCCATCGGCCTGTGCCCTGAAAACAGGAGCGGGCGGATGGTGTAGTCCGTGTAGCTCTGCGCGCGCAAATCCTCGAGGACCGGGTAATCCATCGGGCAATCTGGGTCGATCAGCCGCCGGCGAATGGCTTCGCCGCCCTCGTAGATCGGCTTGACCGGCGAGCGCAGGAACATAGCGGTGTTTTGCACGCCGTGTTGGCGGTCCACTTCGACGGAGCCGCCGGATTCCGACAGCCAGAGCAGCGTGCGCGCCGCGAACATCGGGTGCAGCTGGCGCACGTGAAGGCTGGCCCGGTCCAGCGGCACGCCGGAGGCGACCAGCCGCTCGCAAAGCTGGCTGAGCAGGGCGGTCGTCCGGCCTGTCGTATGGCGCGCGCGGTCGAGCAGCCAGGCGATCACGGCCTGTGCCGAAGCGGCGCCGCTGGCCGCGGCTGCTGCCTTCTCGCCCGGGCCTTCCGAGGACGCCTTGTTACCGATGTCCGCCGCCTGGTTCATGGCGACGGAGATAGTGCCATGGAAAGCCGCCGGTCAATACACGTCTATCGCATACCTGGTCAGCCGCGGACAAAGTTGAAGTTGTTGAACGACTGCATCACGGGCATCAGCTCCATCCGGTTGATGTTCACGTGCCGCGGCAGCGTGGCGGCCCAGAAGATCGCCTCGGCGATGTCCTCGGGCGACATGGGCTCGATGTTCTCGTAGGGCTTCTTGGCGGATTCGGTGTCGCCCTTGAAGCGCACCAGGGAGAACTCGGTCTCTGCCAGGCCGGGCTCGATGCTGGTCACGCGGACGTTCTTGCCCGCGAGGTCGGCGCGCAGGTTAAGCGAGAACTGGTGCACGAAGGCTTTGGTGGCGCCGTAAACATTGCCGCCGGGGTAGGGATAGGAGCCGGCGACCGAACCGAGATTGATGACGTGGCCACGGTCGCGTTCGACCATGCCGGGCAGCAGCGCCCGGGTGCAGTAGACGAGGCCCTTGCAGTTTGTGTCGATCATCTGGTTCCAGTCGTCGAGATTGGCCGACTGCGCCGGATCGAGGCCGAGCGCCAGGCCGGCGTTGTTCACCAGCACATCGACGTCGGCGAAATCGGGCGGCAGATTGCCGACGGCTTCCTCGACGGCTTTCTGGTCCTGTACGTCGAAAACCAGCGCGTGGGCCTGTCCGCCCAGTTCACTGGCCAGGTCGTCAAGGCGCTCCTGCCGGCGGCCCGTGATGATCACCTTGGCGCCGGCTTGGGCAAAGCGTCGGGCCGTTGCCTGGCCGAAGCCCGCGGTGGCGCCGGTCACGAAAACCGTCAAGTCGCTTCCGTTGCTCATAAGTCCTCCTGTTTTCTTTGATTTTCAATTCTCTGTCTTGCGTTCTTGTTTTTTGATCTCATCCCAATGCCGATCCATCTCAGCGAGGTCGCTCTCCGCCGGCGACCTGCCGTCGGCGGCCAGCCGGTCCTCGACCGCGCGAAAGCGGCGTTCGAACTTGGCCGTGGCCTCGCGCAGGGCCTCCTCGGGTTCGACGCCGAGGCGGCGGCCCAGATTGACCATGGCGAAAAGCAGGTCGCCGAATTCCTCGGACACCGCCGCGTGCGGCGCTCCGCCGTTGATCTCTGCTCTCAGCTCGCGGAACTCCTCCTCCACCTTGTCGAGCACATCGCCGTCGGCGGCCCAGTCGAAGCCGACGCGCGCAGCCCTGCGTTGCAGCTTGTAGGCGCGCAGCAGGGCCGGCAGGCCGAGGGCGAGCCCGTCGAGGGCGCTTGGCCGGCGGCCGCGTGCCGTGGCGGCCGCTTCTCGCTCCGCAGCCTTCTGTTCCTCCCAGGCCAGCGTCTGCGCGTCTGCGTCCGGCACCGAATCGTTGCCAAAGACGTGCGGATGGCGGCGGATCATCTTGTCGGCGATTTGCGCCGCCACGTCGGAGAAATCGAAAGCCCCGCGTTCTTCCGCCATGCGGGCGTGATAGGCCACCTGCAGCAGCAGA
>JAWVYK010000214.1:0-4600 GCA_033722755.1 Rhodovibrionaceae bacterium
GGACCTGGATTACCAGTTCGGGCGAAAGACCGTAGTCTTCCTCGTCCTCGCCGGGCGGCACGCCGCCGGCTTCATGCGTGCCGGGGTCCCAGCCTTCTGCCGCGTCATCGCGCAGAGACTCCTCCGCACGGCTGCCGCGCGGCCCGTCCTCCGGCTTTTCGGGCGTGTCGGACATCAACCGCTCCCGTTGTTAGGCGTCGTCTTCCGCCGCTTCTGCCGCCTCCTGCGCATCAACGCAGGCCACGGCGCTCATGTTGACGACACCGCGCGAGGTGACCGATGGGGTAAGGATATGCGCCGGCTGCGCCGCGCCCAGAAGCATCGGGCCGACGGACAGGCCCTCGCCCAGTATCTTCACCAGGTTGAAGGCGATGTTGGCCGCATCGAGTGTCGGCATGACCAGCAAGTTGGCCTCACCGTTGAGCCGCGAGTTGGGAAAGATCCGCTGGCGGATTTCCTCCGACAGCGCCGCATCGGCGTGCATCTCCCCTTCGGCTTCCAATTCCGGCGCGGATTTGTGCAAGAGCCGCAGGGCCTCGCGCATCTTGCGGGCGCTGGGCGCATCGCTGGAGCCGAAGTTGGAATGCGACAGCAGCGCGACCTTTGGCTCGATGCCAAAGCGGCGTACGGTCGCCGCGGCTTCCAGCGTCATCTCCATGATCTCCTCGGGTGACGGGTCGTCGGAGACGTAGGTGTCCGACAGGAAGTAGGTCCCGTGCGAGAGGATCAGCAGGGAAAGCGCCGAAAAGTCCTCCACCCCGTCGGCCATGCCCAGCACGCTGCGGATATGGCGCAGGTGGCGGTCATAGCGGCCCTCCACGCCGCAGATCATGGCGTCGGCATCGCCGCGCTTGACCGCGATGGCGGCGATCGCCGTGGCGTTCGTGCGGATCACCGTGCGGGCGACGTCGGGGGTGACGCCCTGGCGCTCCAGCAGCGAGTGATAGAGCCGCCAGTAATCCCCGTAACGTGGGTCGCTCTCCGGATTGACGAGCTCGATATCCTCGCCCTGGCGGATGCGCAGGCCAAGCTTTTCGCAGCGGTTTTCCACCACGTTTGGCCTGCCGATCAGGATCGGCTTGGCCAGCCCCTCGTCGATCACGACCTGCACGGCACGCAGCACGCGCTCGTCTTCGCCCTCGGCATAGATCACCCTCCTGGGATCACGCCGGGCGCGCTCGAAGACCGGCTTCATCACCAGCCCGGAGCGGAAGACGAACTGCGTCAGGCGCTGGCGATAGGCGTCGAAGTTCTCGATCGGCCGCGCGGCCACGCCGCTGTCCATGGCCGCCTTGGCCACGGCCGGCGCAATTTCCAGCATCAGGCGCGGATCGAACGGTCGCGGGATGAGATAATCCGGACCGAATCCGCCGCCGCTGCCGCCGTAGGCCTTGGAGACGACCTCCGAGGTCTCGGCCAGCGCCAGGTCGGCCAGCGCCCGCACGCAGGCGATCTTCATCTCCTCGTTGACCGTGCTGGCGCCCACGTCCAGCGCGCCGCGGAAGATGAAGGGGAAGCACAGCACGTTGTTCACCTGGTTCGGATAGTCCGAGCGCCCGGTGGCGATGATGGCGTCCTCGCGGACCTCTCGGGCCTCCTCCGGCCAGATTTCCGGAACCGGGTTGGCGAGCGCCAGGATGATCGGATTGGCCGCCATGCGCGCGACCATCTCTTTCTTCAGCACGCCGCCCGCTGACAGGCCGAGGAAGACGTCCGCGCCCTCGATAACGTCCAACAGCTCCCTGAAATCGGTCTTCTGCGCGTAGGCGGCCTTCCAGTTGTCCATCTCGTCGACGCGGTCCTCGTAGACCACCCCGGCGATGTCGGTGACCCAGATGTTCTCGCGCTTCACGCCGAGCGACATCAGGACGCCCAGGCACGCCAGGGCCGCTGCCCCTGCCCCGGAAGTCACCACCTTGATGTCCCCGATCTTCTTGTCCACCAGACGCAGCGCGTTGTAGACGGCGGCGCCGACGATGATGGCGGTGCCGTGCTGGTCGTCGTGGAAGACCGGGATGTTCATGCGTTCGCGCAGGCGGCCTTCGATCTCAAAGCATTCCGGCGCCTTGATATCCTCCAGATTGATGCCGCCGAAGGTCGGCTCCATCGCCGCGATGATGTCGCACAGCTTTTCCGGGTCGCGTTCGTCCAGCTCGATGTCGAAAACGTCGATGCCGGCGAACTTCTTGAACAGGACGGCTTTGCCTTCCATGACCGGCTTGGAGGCGAGCGGACCGATCGCACCCAGGCCGAGTACGGCGGTGCCATTGGTGACCACCGCCACGAGATTGGCGCGCGCGGTGAGCTCTGCCGCCGCGCCCTCGTCCTCGACGATCGCGTCGCAGGCGGCCGCGACGCCGGGCGAATAGGCAAGCGCCAGGTCGCGCTGGTTGCCCAGCGGCTTGGTGGGGGATACCTCCAGCTTTCCTGGCCGCGGAAGCCGGTGATAGGTCAATGCGGCGTCGCGAAAGTCCTCTGGCATCGCGCTCCCTCCTGCCCGATTGCGCTTTTCCTTCTTCTCGGCTTGGTCCGCCGGCCGGACAAGAAAAAGCCCGCGGCTGCGACCGGCGGGCTTGTGACTGCCGTGACGGCCCTGCCCCCGCCCGCTGCCGAAGCCGGGACGACGGCTCGTTGCTGTCACGCCGTACTGCCTGTGCCTAACCGATCAGACTATTGGCCAACACCCTCTGGATGCCGTATCAAACGTGTTCGGGAGATAGCAGATTGACCCTTCAGCCGCAAGATAGAGACCGGCCGGCGAGCGTAGCGAAGCCCGCGGATTCCGCGCGTTTCGCGCTTTGGGACGTGAGCCCCTCACCGGTCGCCTATCCCGAAGCCGTCGCCGCCATGGAAGCGCGGGCCGCCGCCATCCGCGCGGGCCACGCGGCGCAGCAGGTGTGGCTGCTGGAGCACCCGCCCCTCTACACGGCCGGAACCAGCGCGCGCGACGGCGACCTTCTCATGCCCGGACGCTTTCCCGTCTATCGCAGCGGTCGCGGCGGCCAGTATACCTACCATGGGCCGGGCCAGCGCGTGGCCTACGTAATGCTGGACCTGCAAGCCCGCGGCGGAGACCTGCGCGCCTACATCCGCGATCTGGAGGCGTGGATCATCCGGACCCTCGGCCGCTTCGGCATCGAGGGCGAGCGCCGGCCCGGGCGCGTCGGCATCTGGGTGGACCGTGGACGCCGAGGCGGACCCGCCGGACAAGAAGACAAGATCGCGGCCATTGGCGTGCGCGTACGACGCTGGGTCAGCTTCCACGGCGTCGCCATCAATGTCTGTCCGGACCTCTCCCACTTCGAGGGCATTGTGCCCTGCGGCATCCACGGCCACGGCGTGACATCGCTTGCGGACCTGGGCGTCGAGGCGGAGATGGGCCAGGTCGACGCGGCCCTCAGGGAGACCTTCGAGGAGGTCTTCGGCCTGGAGACCGCCGGGGGCTAGATCCGGTTGCGGTCTCCCTGAAGATCTAGAGCGCCCAGAGCGCCGCCTGATAGGCAAGACCCGCCGCGACCGCGCCAAAGGCCCCAAGCACAAGGTAGGTCACCAGTACCGGCCAGCGGACGATCGCGTAGACACCCATCGCCGCCGGAATCGACGTAACGCCGCCGGCCAGCATGAAGGCCAGACCCGCACCGGCCGGCAGGCCGAGATCGATAAGCGCAGACACCGTGGGGATCGCCGCATAGCCGTTGAGGTAGGCGGGCACGCCCACCGCCGCGGCCGTCGGAACGGCCCAGAACGAATTGTCGCCCACCAGCGCCGCCAGGCCGTCGGCCGGCAGATAGGCGATCATCAGACTCTCCACCAAAAATGCCAGTGTCAGCCATTTGAAGAGGAACCAGCCAGTGCCGCGTGCTTCGGAAAGAAACGCCTCTCGCCGGCCCGGTTGCTGCCAGAACCGCCAGACGACGGGGTTGTCCTTCATGACGCCCGCCGAACATCCGCTGGGCGCCTGCTTCAACGGAGCGTTGAACGCCGGTTTGCGGACGAGAAAGTGTGCGATCCAACCGCCGAAGAGACCCAGGGCGAAGGCGGCGAAGACCTTGGCGACGACGAAATGCAGCGGATAGACGGGAAGCATCAGGATGAACATCTCCGGGTCCATCAGCGGCGAGGCCAGCCAGAACGCCATCACCGGCGGCAATGGCACGCCGGCGCCGAGCAGGCCTGCGATGATGGGAATGACACCACAGGAACAGAACGGCGAAAGCGCTCCGAAGGCCGCGGCCAGAATAATGGCGCTACTGCCGCGCGCGGCAAAGACGCGGGCAATTTGCCGGTCCAGCCCCGTCGCCCGCGCGCCCGCCGCGAAGGCCACGGACACGGCGAGAAACGGGGCAATCCCGAGCAACGAGTCGAACGTGAATACCAGGCTTTCTGGTAGCTGAGCGGCCTCGATCCGCCAGATCGCAAAGACCAGCAGCAGTGTGACCAGAACGACGCGGTCGATCCGCCATGCCCACCGGCCGGCGCGTTTCAGCTCGGCAACGGTCTCCGTCATCCCCGCCTCCTATAATTCGATCAGAGTCGAAATATAAGATCAGGGCTTGACCAATGCAACGACTATTCCGGAATTTTCGAAATTTTAGGCAGA
>JAWVYK010000215.1:0-4576 GCA_033722755.1 Rhodovibrionaceae bacterium
GTGTCGCGGAACGAGACGCGGCCGTCTTCGCCGACCGTCACGATATAGCGGCCATCCTCGGTCTCGAAGCTGTCGCCGGCCGGCGCGGCCACCCCCGGAACCAGGTCGTCGGCGGCATACTCCTGTAGTGTGGTGACCAACGCCTCGTACGCCGCCGCATCCTTTTGCGGCTCCGTTTCTCCCAGTAGTCCCTTAATGAATCCGGTTATCTTGTTCCCTTCGTCGGCCGATCCCATAGATGCAATCTCTATGGCCGAGAGCGCCTGTTTCAATGCGACGACCTCATCCGGCGTCAAGATTGGCGCACCCATGTCGCGGTCGCTGCCCAGAGCCCGCATTTCCTTCGTGAATTTGTGGTCGCGCTGTGCAGCAATTAGCGAATCTGCGAAGCGCGCGATACGCGTCTCGGCCGGCTCTTGCGACGCCAGAGACCGGTCCTTGTCCTGCAGCGCCTTGCCGACTTCCTGCACCACAAGGCTTGCGACTTTCGGGTCCATTATCCCATTTCTCCTGTGCCATGCGCCCAGCGCCATTTTTCTCTCCCAAGTATCCGCATTGACGCCCGGCGAAGAAGCCACAGTTTGTAAGAATTCGTGGCAGCGGCGGTCCGCTGCCGCTGCCCCCAAGGGAGTCCGATGCCGTGAAACCGACGAGAGGCAGTTGTCGACCGCAGGAACGGGTCGAACCCGGCCCGGGACAGGAGTCGGTCTGGGACTACCCGCGCCCGCCGCGCATAGAGCCCGTCGCCGACCGCATCGTGGTGCGCTTCGCCGGAGAGATCGTCGCGGAGACCACGGGCGCGCTGCGGGTTCTGGAGACGAGCCATCCGCCCACCTACTACATCCCGGCGGCCGACGTGCGCACGAGCCTGCTCGCGCCGCATCCGCGGCGCACGCTCTGCGAGTTCAAGGGGACGGCCCGCTACTGGACTCTGCACCTGAAGGCCGAGCGCGCGGAGGCGGCGGCCTGGAGCTACCCGCGGCCCTGGCCGGGATACGAGGCGCTGAAGGACCATCTGGCCTTCTATGCCGACGCCATGCAGGCCTGCTTTGTCGGCGAAGAGCGCGTGGACGCGCAGGCCAGCGGTTTTTACGGCGGCTGGATCACCGCCCGCATCGTCGGGCCCTTCAAGGGCGCGCCCGGCACCGAAGGCTGGTAGGAGCCTTCCCGCCCGTCTAGCGCACCGGCATTGCGGCGTGGTCGTCCGTCAGCATTCCGTCGACGAGGTGGACCCGGCGTTCGGCGCGCGCGGCCAGCTCCATATCGTGCGTCACGCAGACCACGCTGCGTCCCTCGCTGGCGCCGATCTCGGCGAAGAGATCGAAGACGATGCCCGCGTTGACCGTATCGAGGTTTCCGGTGGGCTCGTCGGCCAGCACGACCAGAGGGTCGTTCGCCAGCGCACGGGCGAGCGCCACGCGTTGCCGCTGGCCGCCGGAAAGCTGAAACGGCATCTTCTTCAGGCAGTCGGCGAGGTCGAAGCGCACCATCAGATCCTCGGTCCGCTGCCGGATCTCGGCGGGCGAGAGCTTGCCCAGCTTGCGCATCGGCAGGGCGACATTCTGCGCCGCGGAGAGTTCCGGCAGCAGGAAGTGGAACTGAAAGACGAAGCCCAGAGAGGCCAGCCGCCGACTGGCCAACTGCGCGCGGCTGAGCCGGCTGGTCGCCTCGCCTTCGAGGAAGACCTCGCCTTGCGTCGGCCGATCCAGCAGGCCCAGAAGATACAGCAGCGAGGATTTGCCGGAGCCTGAGGGCCCCGTAATCGCCAGAAACTCGCCGGGACCCACGGCAAGATCGATGTCCTTGACCAAGGTCACCGGGACCGGACCCGGCAGGATGCGGGTCACCTTGCGCGCCTCGATGAGGGTTTTGGTTTCGCTCACGCCGCGCCCCGCAGAATGTCGACAGGATGCAGGCGCGCGGCCTTGCGCGCAGGCAGATAGGCCGCAAACGTGGCGGAGACGACGGCCGCGAGGGCGGCGACGAGATAGTGCGCGAAGGAATAGTCGAGGCGGAATCCCTCAGTGCGCACGAAGCCCTCGATGTCGAATTCGATCGAGGCCAGAACCTGGATAAGACCGTAGCCGAGCGCCCAGCCGATCAGCGTGCCGACGATGCCGACGACGAGGCCTTCAAAGAGGAAGATGCGGCGGATGTCCGCCTCCTCGAGGCCCAGCGACTTGAGGATGGCGATGTCTCGGCGCTTTTCCAGCACCACGGTGGAGATGATGTTGAATATCCCGAAGGCCGCGACGATCAGTATCGCACCCGTCGTGGAATACATGATGGCGTTCTGAATGACGAAGATACCGAGGACGTTCTGGTTGCTCTCCTCCCAGGATTCGGTGCGGTATCCGTAGCGGGTCTCCACCTGACGGGCGAGCGCCTCGGCCTGCGTCACATCGGCCAGGCGCATGCGTATCCGGTTGATGACGTTCTGCCGGTCCAGCAGCACCTGCGCCTTCTTCAGCAGGGTGTAGGCCTGGGCGTTGTCCATGGTGGTCACGCCGGTGCTGAAGACGCCCACGACCTTCATCTTGAGGATGACCCCGGCGGTGGAGAGCGCCGTGACCGTGTCCCCATGCTCGGCGCCCAGCTTGTCGGCCACCCCGACGCCGAGGATGATGCCGTTGGCGGTCGTGTAGAGGTCGTTCAGCTCGCCGGCGACCAGGTCGGCCTCGAGGTTGGTGACGCCCCGCTCGCGCGCGGGGTCGATGCCGAGCAGCGAGGCGGAGACGTCCTTGGAGCCGTAGCGCAAGATCACCTGGCCGCTCAGCATCGGCGCCACGCTGACATCTTCCAGGCGCGAGAGCTCGGCAATCCGGGCGCGGCCGTTCTTGATGCCCCGCGGTTCGTCCTTGGGCTTGACGCCGGACAGCCTGACCGCGCCGTTCGAATAGGCGATCTCCACCGGCTGCGGCGGCGGCACGCGGTATTCGTCCTTCATCACCACGTGCGGCGAGACGTCGATAATCTTGGCGACGAAATACTTCTGGAAGCCCTGCATCATGGCGGCGATGGCGATGAAGAAGCCGACTCCCAGCGCAACGCCCAACAGCGAGACCACCGTCTGGCGCTTGCGGTTGCGCAGGTGGCCCAGCGAAATTTCGAGCTCGATGCGCATGGCCGCGGCCTAGGAATCGCCGTTCGGCGCAATGCGCACCGTGTCGCCGTCCGCCAGCGCGTTCGGCGGGTCGACGACGATGCGCTGCTGTGCGTCCAGTCCCGCGCGGATTTCCACCATGCCCTCGCCGAACACGCCCGTCTCCACCGGCTTGCCGGCGACGATGTCCTGGGCGCCGACGACAAAGACCGTATCCGGCCGCGCCAGCGCGCTTTCCGGAACCAGCAGCGCGCTGTCGGCCTGGCGCACGACGATGTTGGCCTCCGTGGTCATGCCGATCATCAGCGGCGAATCCTCCGGCAGCAGGATGCGCACCCGATACTGCTTGTTCACCGGATCGCCCATCGGCGTGATCTCCGTCACCTCGCCCTCCAGCACCCGCCCGGGGAACGCGTCGGCCTTGATCAGCGCCGGCTGCCCGTTCCGCACGCGCGGAATGTCCTCCTCGTCGACCTGCGCGGTGATCCAGTACGGCCGCTCGCGCCCGACCCAGACCAGCACGTCGCCGGCCTGCACCACCTCGCCGAGCTCGCCTTCGGTGCGCAGCACGACGCCGTCGATCGGCGCGGTGATCGCAAGGTCCTGGACACGTTTGCGCTGCGCCGCGGCCAGCGCCTGCGCCCGCCGAAGTTCGCTTTCCACCTTCTCGAACGCCGAGCGGCTCACCGTCTGGCGCTGGATCAGCGCATCGTAGCGTTCCAGCTCTGCGGCCAGGAAATCGACCTGCGCCTCCAGCTCGCGCAGCACCGCGCGCGCGGACGTATCGTCAAGCTGCACCAGAAGATCGCCAGCGGCCACCGCATCGCCTTCTTCGGCCGGATACTCGACGATGCGCGCCGTGACCGTCGAGGCGACCTCGGACCAGCGGATCGGCTCGACGGTCCCCGTTGCGTACACCGCCTCCACCGCGGGGCCGGTCTCCGGCGTCTGCACCCTGACCAGCGGGGGGCGCTGATACCACCACCAGCCGCCGGCCGCCGCGGCGGCCAGGACAATCAGAAGCAGGACGATGGCTGTGCGTTTCAGCATAAGCTTATTTTCCCGGCCCTAGGCTTACCCATCGCGCGGCCGGCGGCAAGCGCCGCCTTTAACTCATCGTTGCTTGTGGTGCGCGGCCGCGCTCGTGTATCACAAGCGCGCCCCCGCGGCTGAGAATTCGCCCGCATCGCCAGCACCATCCGGGAGAGCCCCAGGCCATGGCCCAGTTCAAGACCCTGGACGATATCGAGCCCGCGGGCCGGCGTGTGCTCGTGCGCGTCGACTTCAACGTGCCGGTCAAGGACGGCCGGGTCACCGATCGGACACGGATCGAGCGCGCGGCGGCCACGATCAACGAGCTTTGCGACAAGGGCGCGAAGGTCGTGCTGCTGTCCCACTTCGGCCGGCCCAAGGCCGAGCGCAAACCGGAGATGTCGCTGCGTCCGGTGGCCGATGCGCTGTCGGCGGTGCTGA
>JAWVYK010000216.1:0-4567 GCA_033722755.1 Rhodovibrionaceae bacterium
CCAGCCGGCCATGCGCCTGGCCCTGCAGACGCGCGAGCAGCACATCCGGCGCGAGAAGGCCACCAGCAACATCTGCACCGCCCAGGTCCTCCTGGCGGTCATCGCCGGTTTCTATGCCGTCTATCACGGGCCGGACGGCATTCGGCGCATCGCCACGCGCGTCCACCGGCTGACCGCGATTCTCGCCGCCGGCCTGAAGCGCCTCGGCCATGAGCCGCGCGAGGATGCGTTCTTCGATACGCTCACCGTCGACGCCGGCAGCGAGGCCGACGCCGTGGTCTCGCGCCTGGCCGAGGCGGGCATCAACCTGCGGCGCTACGCGGGCACCAGCCGGCTTGGCATCTCCCTGGACGAGACCGCCACGCGCGGTGAGGTGGAGGCGCTGTGGGAGGCCTTCGCCGACGGCAAGCCCGTGGAATTCACAACGGAGGAGCTGGACCGCGAGGTCGAGGACGCCATCCCCACGGCGCTGCGCCGGCAAAGCGACTTCCTGACTCACCCGGTCTTCAACAGCTTCCACTCCGAGACCGAGATGATGCGCTACCTGCGCCGGCTGGCCGACAAGGACATTGCGCTCAACCGCTCGATGATCCCGCTCGGCTCGTGCACCATGAAGCTGAACGCCGCCACGGAGATGCTGCCGATCACCTGGCCGCAGTTCGCGAATATCCATCCCTTCGCGCCGGCGGATCAGTCGGAAGGCTACCGCGAGCTGATCGCCGAGCTCGAAGCCATGCTGGAGGCGGCGACGGGCTTCGATTCGGTTTCCCTGCAGCCCAATTCCGGCGCGCAGGGCGAGTACGCGGGCCTGTTGACCATCCGGCGCTACCACGCAAGCCGCGGCGACGACAATCGCGACATCTGCCTCATCCCGTCCTCGGCGCACGGGACAAACCCGGCCAGCGCGGTGATGGCGGGCATGAAGGTGGTGGTGGTCGACTGCGACGACCACGGCAACGTCGACGTCGACGACCTGAAGGCCAAGGCCGAGGAGCACAGCGAGCGCCTTGGCGCGCTGATGGTCACCTATCCCTCGACCCACGGCGTCTTCGAGGAGGCCATTCGCGACATCTGCGAGACGGTGCACCAGCACGGCGGGCAGGTCTATATGGACGGCGCCAATCTGAACGCGCTGCTGGGCCTGTCGAAGCCGGCGGAGTTCGGCGCCGATGTGATGCACATGAACCTGCACAAGACCTTCTGCATCCCGCACGGCGGCGGGGGGCCGGGCGTGGGGCCGATCGGCTGCCGGGCGCATCTCTCGCCCTTCCGGCCGAACCATCCCTTGGCCGAGGAAGCGGGTCCCGCCGACGGCTTCGGTCCCGTTGCGGCCGCGCCCTGGGGCAGCGCCGGCATTCTGCCGATCTCCTGGGCCTACATTGCGATGATGGGCACGGAGGGCCTGACGCAGGCGACGAAGCTGGCCATCCTGAACGCCAACTACGTCGCCAAACGCCTGTCGAAGCACTACCCGATCCTCTACAAGGGCAAGAACGGCTTCGTCGCGCACGAATGCATCGTCGACACCCGCGTCCTGAAGGACGAGGCCGGCATCACCGTGGACGATGTGGCCAAGCGCCTGATGGATTTCGGCTTCCATGCGCCCACCATGTCGTGGCCGGTGGCCGGCACGCTGATGGTCGAGCCCACGGAATCGGAGTCCAAGGCCGAGCTCGATCGCTTCTGCGAAGCGATGATCGCCATCCGGGACGAGGCCAAGAAGGTCGCCAAGGGCGATTGGCCCAAGGACGACAATCCCCTGGTCAACGCGCCGCACACGCTTGCTTCCGTCACCGCCGACGAGTGGAAGCATCCCTACAGCCGGGAGACCGCCGCCTATCCCTCCCCGGCCGCGCGTTACGACAAATATTGGCCGCCGGTGGCGCGCGTCGACAACGTCTACGGCGATCGCCACTTGGTTTGCTCCTGCCCCTCGATCGAGGAATACAAGAGCGCAGCAGAGTAGGCGGCGGAGACCGCAAAGCTACAACGCGAGAGTACGCGCCGACCGAATACAGGCCGTATCGGGCAAACCGGCATAGCCGGCCGCCAGGCGTATTCCTCGCCGATCCCGATCGCGGTCTGAACGATGAGAGATCCTTGCTGTCTAATCCGGCCGCGGAACGAGTTCCTCGAAGCCGCCGTAGCCGCTGATGCGCCTGAGAAGCGCCCAGCCATAGGTGCCGCGCCAGCGTGCCTCGGCCCGCGCGGCCGACATATCGGCATCCAGCGAGCCCAATTCGGCGCTCAGCGACGGCTCGAGAAAAAAGCCGACGGACTGCCGGGCCGCCTGATGGTCGATCACCCGGTGCGGCGTCGCCGGAACCCGGCCGTCAGTCATCATTTCGATGACGTCGCCGAGGTGGACGGAAATGCAGTTGTCGATCAGGGGAACGTCGCGCCATGTGCCGTCCGGCGCTTGCGCCTGCAGGCCCGGTTGCTGTTGCCACAGAAGCGAGACGCCCGAACCGTCAGTGTGCCGGCCGGCGGCAAGTGGCGGGCCGTCGCGTTCCTCGCTGTCGACGTCCGGCAACTCGTCGACCACGCGGTTATCTTTGGGCGGCGGCGGGTAGTTGAGCAGCCGCAAAGTGGAATTTCCGCCCTGGAAGCGCGCCAGGATGTCGTCGTCCTCGAAGCCCACGCCGCGGCCGACCGAGAGCATGATGGCCGTCGCCACCGCATGCATGTGGTCATAGTAGGCGCGCATTGTGCGCCGCCAGCCTTCCACCGGTTCGACTTCTGGCCAGACGTTGCGCTCGGCCAAGATCTGCATGCCAGCGAGCGGCGGCCCGTCGACCGGTTCGTCCGGACCGATATCGAAGACCTCGTTGTGGGCCCAGCTGCCCGGTTGCAGCGACGCCTGATAGCCTCGGTAGATGTTGGGGTTTTCAGGGTTCGTCACGCGGTTCGCCACGGCACGCTTGATCTGGTCGTCGAGATCGAAGAACGAGAGCATCCTCCTCGCCCGCGCATCGACCTTGTCGGCATCCGGGTAGTTGGCGACCACGAAGCCGCCGGCCTGGCGAACCGCGTGGACGATGCGCTCGTCGACGTCGGCGCGCGTCGCCGTGGAGCCTTCGAAGAGCGGTGCGATATCGACGATCGGAAGTTCGGTCATGGCAGTTTTCCCTGGCCGCGCGCAATCCGCTTGGGTGCGGCGCGAAGCCGACGCCCAAGCTATGAAGCGGCCCTGAAAAACTCTGCCAAGTGCCAGTTGGCGTGTCGCAAATGAAATTACCGAGAATGTTCGGCTCGTCAATCCGTTCCATGAAAGACTGGCAAACCACCGCGTCGCGTACGGGACGACACGCCAGCGTGCAGCCAATCTGTCGCCTCGTTGCTCCGCTCGCTGTCGGCTGTTTTCGCTGCAGGCGACCGCGTGGCCTACATACGATCGCTGCGAACCTGCGCGAAACGGTTCAGTAACAGAGATCCATCGCGCTATCGGGATTCTTCAGGAAAGCGATGACGTCCCGGCGGTCCTGTTCGTTCTCAAGGTTGCCCGACGCGCCGGCCATTCCGTTTCCCGGTATGAAATCCGTTGGATTGGCCAGGTATGCGTCCAGCGTTTCCTCCGTCCAGACCACATCGGAGCTCTTCATCGCAGCCGAATAGCCATCATAATCCGAGACGGCTCCTGCATTCCGGCCAATGATTCCGCTTAATTTCGGGCCGGCACGATTGCATTCGAACGAATGACAGGCGATGCATCTTGTGGAGAAAATGTCCCGGCCGTTCTCCCAGTCTGCGATCGCAGGACCAGCGACGGCCTGAAACATCAGAAAAGCTACAAGGGCATTGGTTTTCATCGGTGGGCTCCTCGCCCCCAAATCACAGCATACCCCACGTCTTGTTGGATGTCCGCCTGCGGCTATGCGTGGATGCTGGAAAGCGCGCCGACGATCGCCTGCTCTATGAACCCGTGTTTGGAACCGCGCGCGTGTGGCCTAGGCCAGGAATTCTATGATCGAGAACAACGTCGCATCGGCTTACCAGAGCTACATTATCTGCGCGACCCCGCGAACGGGGAGCACCCTGCTTTGCGATCTCCTGGAGAGCACAGCCGTTGCAGGCCGGCCCGACTCGTACTTTCGGCGGCAATCCATCGCCTGCTGGATGCGGCATCTGGGCATACCTGCCCTCACCGACGAGCGGGAATTCAATCGCGCCTATCTGGAAGCGGTATTGCGCGAAGGCACCGCAGGCACCGATCTGTTCGGTCTTCGATTGATGTGGGAGACGGTTGCGGAATTGTCTGCGCGCCTCGATTTGCTGCATCCGGGTCTGCCAGACGACGCGGCGCGGTTCGAACACGCCTTCGGCACGACGCGCTACATACATTTGTCGCGCCAGGACAAGATTGCCCAGGCCGTCTCGCGGCTGAGAGCTGAACAAACGGGGCTTTGGCATACTGCGTCCGACGGCAGCGAACGCGAACGCTTGGCCCCGCCGCGTCCGCCCGCCTACGACGCCGATCGTCTCATGCAGCTCGAGGCCGAGATTTCGATACAAGACGCCGCCTGGGAGGCATGGTTCGCCCAACTTGGGTTAGCGCCAATTCGCGTGA
>JAWVYK010000217.1:0-4451 GCA_033722755.1 Rhodovibrionaceae bacterium
ACTTTCGCTCCACTCGATCGGGCTGGCCTTCGCCGCCGCCGAGGTGGAGCCCTTCAAGACGGCGATCACGCTGAAATTCATGCGCGCCTGGCCGTTCGTGGCCTTCGTGGCGGTGCTGCTGGCGGCGGGCGTTTTCATCGAACGCTTCTATTGCCGTTATCTCTGCCCGCTGGGCGCGGCATTGGCGATCCCTGCGCGCCTCAGGATGTTCAACTGGCTGAAACGTCGCCCGCAGTGCGGGCGCGAATGCCGGATCTGCGCCAAGCGCTGCACGGTGCAGGCGATCCATCCCGACGGCACGATCAACCCTAACGAATGCATTCACTGCCTCAACTGCCAGACCCTTTATTACGATCCGAATACCTGCCCGCCGTTGATCGCGCGTGCCAAACGCAGGGGCCGGCGGCTGAAGCCGAGCGAGGTGTCATGACCCTCAGCCGCCGCCGATTTCTCACGATAACCGCCGCATCGGGCCTGGGGCTCGCCGCCGGCCTGGCCGCTTGGCCGAAATCGGCGCCCCGCTTCGACTGGAGGGGTTCGGCGCTGGGGGCCGAGGCGCGCGTGTCCATGCTGGGCATGGATCGGGGCAAGGCCGAGCGCCTTGCAACGCTGGTGATGGCCGAGGTGGAGCGACTGGAGCAATGCTTCAGCCTCCACCGCAGCGCCTCCGAGCTTTCGCGCCTGAACGCCCAAGGCCGGCTCGACGCCCCGACGCAGGACTTCCGCCGCCTGCTGAACCGGGCGCTCTTCTATTGGGATGCCACCGATGGAACGTTCAATCCCGCGGTGCAGCCGCTGTGGCGTTTGCTTCAGGCGCACTTCGCGCGGGATGCCGACGCGGGTGGGCCGGACGAAAATACCCTCGAGGACGCCCTGAGCCGCGCCGATCCTGCGCGCATCTCGGTCAGCGCCGCGGAAATTCGCATGGCCGCCGGTATGGCCTTGACCTTCAACGGAATCGCTCAGGGATACATCACCGACCGGGTGAGCGAGCTGCTGCAGGCGGAAGGCTGCCGGGACGTTCTCGTCGAACTCGGCGAATGGCGGGCGCTGGCCGGAAAAGCCTGGCCCATATCGCTGCCCGGTTCGGGCTTGCGGCTGTCGCTGCAATCGCAGGCTCTGGCGGTTTCCGCGCCGGCAGGAACACCGCTCAGCGCCGACGGGCGCTGGCATCACCTGATCGATCCGCACAGCGGACGCCCGGCCGGCGGCGTGCGTTCGGTGAGCGTGCGTGCGCCCGAGGCCTGCGCCGCCGATGCTTTGTCCACCGCGCTTGCCGTGGCGGGCGACGACGTGCGCGCACGCATCGCCCGGCGGTTCCCCGACGCCGAGGTCTTCGTCGACCCGGCCGCGCCGACGGCTTGACCGAAGTCAAGGGAGCCGCCCCGGCCGTATGGCAAGAAAGTCGCCGCTCGCGCCGGTCCGGTTCTGGTTCCGGCCCGGTCCCGGCCTGGTCCCGGCCTGGCCCCGGACCCGGCCCGACATGACGGGCGGCGTGCCGCCAAAAGGGCACGAAACACGCCAAGCTGACAGACAAAAAGGGGGATAGATCATGGCACTTGCGAAACTTCTGGGCGTCGCGGCGCTTGCGCTGTCGGCCTCACTGAGCGCCCAGCCGGCGCTGGCCGCGGGCGATGCCGAAGAGGGCGAGAAGGTCTTCCGCAAATGCAAGGCCTGTCACGTGGTCTCGGAGGAGCAGAACAGGGTCGGCCCGCACCTCGTCGGCCTGTTCGGACGCGAAGCCGGCAGCCTGGAAGGCTTCCGCTATTCCGACGCGTTGAAGGAGGCGGACGTCGTCTGGAACGAGGAAACCCTCGCGGCCTTTCTGGCCGATCCGAGGGGTTATATCCCCGGAAACAGGATGACCTTCGCCGGCCTGCGGGACGAGGAGGATATCCAGGACGTCATCGCGTACCTGAAGGCAGAGACCCAGTAACCCCCTGGCAAACGCGTCCGGGTGCCCGCCCGGGCGCGACGGGGGCGGGCCGCGCCGCATGCAGGCGAGGGCTTTTGATTTAAGTCAAGGCCTGTCCCTTGCCGAGAGCGCAGGATTCACACGTCAAACCGAAATCATGGGTGCTGCAATGACCGACGCCGAGAAACCCGCCGCCGAAGACGAGCAGCCGGAGCGCATCCCGGCGATGCAGCGATTGCTCGACAATCCGTTTCTGCTGCTTTTCATCGGCGTGACCATGCCGACGGTGTTCTACCTGATTTGGGGTCTCATCGAGATCACCCAAATCCCCATCGCGCGATAGGAGGCGGCCATGGCGATTTCTCCCCCGGAAAATCGTGTCTGGTGGAGCGAGAAGGTTGCGACCGGCGAGCTCGTATGGGTCGTCATCGCCTTTCTCTGGGGCCTCATCATGTTCGCGATGATGGTCTACTGGCATGTCGAGGGCGACCAGAACCTTTCCACCGAGGTCTACAGGGTCGAAGCGGGCGATTTCCTGGAGCGCACGGAAGCCTTTACCGACGAATTCCAGGTGGGTGAAGAGGCGGGGATTCCCGTCGCCCGCCCAGAGCCCGGCGGAGAAGCTTACATGCTGGCCCGGCTCTGGGAGTGGTGGCCGATCCTGGAGCTGCAGAAGGGCCAGAGCTATCGCATTCATCTGTCGTCCGTGGATTGGCAGCACGGCTTTTCGCTGCAGCCGATCAACCTGAACATCCAGGTCCATCCGGGCCTTGAGCATGTGGTCACGCTGACCCCGACGGAAACCGGTGTCTTCAGCGTGGTTTGCAACGAGTATTGCGGAGTCGGCCACCACGTCATGGTCGGCCGGATTCGGGTCGTCGAATAGGCGCCCAAGGGGAAGATGTCATGAGCGCAACAACCGAAACCGGCGTCATCGGCGGCATTGCCGCCAAGTTCCGGACCTGCCCGGCGACCGGCCTGAAGGTCGACCTGGCCGCCGAACGCCTGATCAAGGCCAATGCCGTGGCGGCGGTCGTGTTTCTCGCCGTCGGCGGGCTGTTCGGCCTGCTGGTCGCGCTGACCCGCTGGCCGGCCATTCACCTGCTTCCCGCGGACATGTTCTATCTCGTGCTCACCGCGCACGGACTGGATGTGCTGCTGCTCTGGATCATCTTCTTCGAGATGGCGATTCTCTATTTCGCCTCGGCGGTGCTGCTCAACTGCCGGCTCGCCACGCCGAAGATCGCCTGGCTGGGCTTCGCGCTGATGCTGGGCGGCGGCGTGCTCACCAACGTCGCGGTGCTGCAGGGCGACTCCAGCGTGATGTTCACGAGCTACGTGCCGCTGGAGGCCGACCCGAACTTCTACCTGGGCCTCATTCTCTTCGCCGTGGGCGCGCTTCTGGGCTGCTTCGTCTTCCTGGGCACGCTGGTCGTCGCCCGCGAGGAGAGAACCTACGAGGGCTCCATCCCGCTCGTCACCTTCGGCGCGCTGACCGCCTGCATCATCGCCGTCTTCACCATCGCCAGCGGGGCCATCATCCTGGTTCCCACGTGGCTCTGGTCGCTCGGTTACATCAGCAACATCGACACCCTGATGTACAAGCTCGTCTGGTGGGGCATGGGCCACAGCTCGCAGCAGATCAACGTCTCTGCGCACGTGGCCGTTTGGTATGCAATCGCGGCCATCCTGCTCGGCGCAAAGCCGCTGTCCGAGAAGGTCAGCCGCTCGGCGTTCCTGATGTATATCCTGTTCCTGCAGCTGGCCTGCGCGCACCACCTGCTGGTGGAGCCGGGGCTGAGCTCGGAGTGGAAGGTGTTCAACACCTCCTATGCGCTCTACCTGGCCGTTCTGGGCAGCCTGATCCACGGCATGACCGTGCCCGGTTCGATCGAGGCGGCGCAGCGCCGCAACGGCTTCGGCAAGGGCCTGTTCGAATGGCTGCGCAAGGCGCCCTGGAACAATCCGGCTTTCTCGGGGATGTTCCTCTCGCTGGTGCTCTTCGGCTTCCTGGGCGGTATCTCCGGCGTGGTGCTGGGCACCGAGCAGATCAACCTGATGATGCACAATACGCTCTACGTGCCCGGTCACTTCCACGCGACGGTCGTCGCCGGAACGACGCTGGCTTTCATGGCGCTCACCTATCTGGTGCTGCCGCTGATTTTCCAGCGCCAGGTCATGTGGCCCAAGCTGGCGAAGTGGCAGCCCTATCTCTTCGCCATCGGCGTGGCCGGCATCTCGCTCTTCATGATGGGCGCGGGCACGCTGGGCGTCTCCCGCCGGCACTGGGACATCACCTTCACCGACGCCGTCCTGTCCTTCGACTATCCGGCCGCTGCGTTCCTGATGATGGGTCTCAACGGCATCTTCGCGATCATGGCCGCCGTGGGCGGTGGGCTCTACGTCGTGATCACGGTGGCCAGCGTCCTGTTCGGCAAGAAGGTGGACGGATCGAACGCGATGGAATCGCTGGGGCCGATGCCGTTGCGCCGGCCGAGTGATGCGGTCTCCACCTACGGCAATGCCGGCACGTTCC
>JAWVYK010000218.1:0-4440 GCA_033722755.1 Rhodovibrionaceae bacterium
CACCGGCTTTCCGTCGTTGTCCAACACTTGCACGTCCCAGCCCGGCGCGGGGCGCGTGGGCGACCCCGGCTTGACCGGCATCTTCTCGATGCCCAGCGGATTGGCAGCGATCGCCCAGCCGGTCTCCGTCTGCCACCAGTGGTCGATCACCGGCACCTGCAGCTTGTCCTCCGCCCAATGCAGGGTATCCGGGTCGCAGCGCTCCCCAGCCAGGAAGAGCGCCCGGAAATCGCTTATGTCGTGCTCGGCGATCATCTTGCCGTCCGGGTCCTGCTGGCGGATGGCGCGGAAGGCCGTGGGCGCGGTGAAGAGCGACACCGCCTTGTGCTGCGAGATGACGCGCCAGAAGGCGCCCGCATCCGGCGTGCCCACGGGCTTGCCCTCATAGAGCACGGTGGTGCAGCCGTGCAGCAGCGGTGCGTAGACGAGGTAGGAGTGGCCAACCACCCAGCCGACGTCCGAGGCCGTCCACCAGACCTCGTCCTCGCCGATGTTGTAGATGTTCTTCATCGTCCATTTGAGCGCCACCGCATGGCCACCGTTGTCGCGGACGATGCCCTTGGGCTGACCGGTCGTGCCGGAGGTATAGAGGATATAGAGCGGGTCCGTCGCCTCCACGGGCACGCAGTCGTGCGGCTCGGCGGCGTCCATCGCCTCCTGCCAGTCGAGGTCGCGGCCGTCGCTGAGCTCCGCCTTTTCCATGGGCCGCTGCAGGACAATGCAGCAATCGGGCTTGCTCTTCGCCTTGTCGATCGCCGCATCCAGAAGCGGCTTGTAGGCCACCACGCGGCCCGGCTCGATGCCGCAGGAGGCCGAGACGATCGCCTTGGGCTTGGCGTCGTCGATGCGCTTGGCGAGCTCGCTGGCGGCAAAACCGCCGAAGACCACGGAATGAATGGCGCCGAGGCGCGCGCAGGCCAGCATGGCGATGGCCGCTTCCGGCACCATGGGCATGTAGATGATGACCCGGTCGCCCTTGGCCACGCCCTGGGCGGCGAGCGCGCCGGCAAAGCGGGCCACGTGGTCGCGCAGGTCCGCGTAGGTATAGTGAGCGATCTGCTCGGTCACCGGGGAATCGTAGATGAGCGCCGGCTTATCGCCCTTCCCGGCCTCGACGTGGCGGTCGAGCGCATTGTAGCACGTGTTCAGCACGCCGCCGGCGAACCAGCGGTAAAATGGCGGATTGCTGTCGTCGAGCACGCGATCCCACTTTTCGATCCAGTGGATATCCTCCGCGGCCTCGCCCCAGAACCCCTCGGGATCGTCCAAAGAACGCCGATAGATCTCTTCATAGTGGCCCATCGCGGTTCTCCCTCAGCTTTGTCGTCCGGCCTCCGCTTTTTCGCCGGAGCCCTTGTTGCCCGCAGTCTGCGGCAAATCTCCGCGCCATGAAAGCCCGGCGGGGGCGTCACGGCCGGTCGCGGGCGCGAGGATGTCTAGGCCGGCAGCGCAATCCGGGCCTTGACCTGAATCAAGCTCGACGGCGCGCGGCCCAGGTGTCCGCGCGTTGTGCTTGGAGCCCCGACCGTTTTCGCGCTAAAACGCGCTCAACTGAACGAGGAAACAATCGGCATGGCATCCCATCAGACTCCCTACGACCGCGATCTCGGCAAGACCGGGGCCAACTACGTACCGCTTACGCCGCTCAGCTTCATCCGCCGCGCGGCGGCGGTCTACGGGCAGCGCACGGGACTGATCCATGGAGACCTGTCGCGAAGTTGGTCGGAGATCTACGCGCGCTGCCGGCAGCTGGCATCGGTTTTGGCACAGCATGGGGTGGGCGTCGGCGACACGGTTTCCACGATGCTCTCGAACACGCCGCCGATGCTGGAGGCACACTTCGGCGTGCCGATGACCGGAGCCGTGCTGAACGCCCTCAATTACCGGCTCGACGCGAGCACCATCGCCTTCACCCTGAATCATGCCGAAACCAAGGTTCTGATCACCGACGCCGAGTTTGCGCCGGTGATCGAAAAGGCGCTGCAGGAGCTGGATCACGACATCCTGGTGATCGACTACGACGACCCGCAGGGCCCCGACGGCAAGCGCCTGGGCGAGGCCGAATACGAGGACTTCATCGCCGCCGGCGACGCAGACTTCGATTGGCGCATGCCGGAGGACGAGTGGGAGGCGATCTCCCTCAACTACACCTCGGGCACGACGGGCAATCCCAAGGGCGTCGTCTATCACCACCGCGGCGCCTACATGAACGCGGTGGGCAACATCATGACGTGGTCCATGGGCGGGCATCCGCGCTATCTCTGGACCTTGCCGATGTTCCACTGCAACGGCTGGACCTTTCCCTGGGCGATCACGGCAATGGCCGGCACGCACATCTGCCTGCGCAAGGTGACGACCGACGACATCTACGACAACATCGTCCGCAACGGCGTCACCCACATGTGCGGCGCGCCCATCGTCATGCAGCTTGTCCTGGCCGGCAGCGAGGAACAGCGTGCCGCGGTACCGCACACCGTGAATATGATGACAGCAGCCGCGCCGCCGCCGGCCAGCGTGCTGAAGACGATGCGCGACGCCGGTTTCGAGGTGACCCACGTCTACGGCCTGACCGAGGTCTATGGCCCCGCCACCGTCTGCGCCTGGCAGGAGGAGTGGAACGACCTCGACACCGAGAAGAAAGCCGAACTGTTGTCCCGCCAGGGTGTGGCCTATCCGGTACTGGAAGGCCTGATGGTGGCCGACCCCGACACCATGACACCGGTGCCCGCCGACGGCGAGAGCCTGGGCGAAGTCATGATGCGCGGGCATATCGTGATGAAGGGCTACCTGAAGAACCCCGACGCGACCCAGAAATCGCTTGCCAACGGCTGGTTCCACACGGGCGACCTGGGGGTGGTTCACCCGGACGGCTACATCCAGCTGAAGGACCGCTCCAAGGACATCATCATCTCCGGCGGGGAGAACATCTCGTCCATCGAGGTGGAGGGCGTGCTCCACCGCCATTCGGCGGTGGCGAACGTCGCCGTCGTGGCGCGCCCGGACGAGAAATGGGGAGAGACGCCGTGCGCCTTCGTCGAGTTGAAACCGAACGCGAAGGCCACCGAGGAAGAGCTCATTGACTTCTGCCGGGACAACATGGCGCGCTTCAAATGCCCGCGCACCATCGTCTTCGGCGAACTGCCCAAGACCTCCACCGGCAAAATTCAAAAGTTCATGCTGCGCGACAAGGCCAAGGAACTGAATTGAGCGGCCCGCCGCCGGATCGCGAACCCGAAATACAAAACCGCGCCTCGGAGCGTTCCGCGGCGCGGTTCGAGCCAGCGCGAATTGAGCTTGAGCCCGGGCTACGGCCGCAGCCGCGGGTTTGTATCACCGGCGCCGCGCGTGGCCGGCGGTCCGGCGAACGTCTGTCCGTCTAGCCGATTTGGCGGGCGTTAATGGACAGCGTGCTGAAGGCTCTGTATCTCGTCTTTTATTCGGAGTTTCTCGCGTTTGAGCTGACTGATAAGGGAGTCGTCTGGATGGGGGCGCTGGTTTTCCTGGTCGATTTCCTGTTCCAGATGCGCGTGACGCTCGCGCAGGGAATCGAGACGGTCCGAAATCGCCATCGCAAACCTCCTGGATCGCCGTTTCAACAGACTTATGTTAACGCTGAATGACAAACCTGCCTAGCAGTCGTCATTCCTTTTTGCGGACTAACCTCCAAACCGGGCGCAGCCAATGACCGAAACCTCGCAGCCCCGCCTCATCGTCGGCATCAGCGGCGCGTCGGGCATCGTCTATGGCGTGCGCATGCTGGAAGCGCTCCGCCCTTTGAAGGTGGAAACGCACCTCGTCATGAGCAAGTCCGCGGAGGTCACGCTTGCCTATGAAACAGACCTGAAGGTGGCCGAGGTGCGCGCCTTGGCCGACGTTGCACATCCCATCGCCGACATCGGCGCGGCGATCTCCAGCGGCTCCTTTCGCACGCTCGGCATGGTCATCGCGCCGTGCTCCATGCGCTCGCTGGCGGAGATCGCCAACGGCGTGAGCTCGAACCTCCTGACCCGCGCCGCCGACGTCGTCCTGAAGGAACGCCGCAGGCTCGTGGTCATGGTGCGCGAGACGCCGCTGCACAGCGGGCACCTGAAAAACATGCTGGCGCTGTCGGACATGGGCGGCATCGTCGCCCCGCCGGTGCCTGCCTTCTATGCCAATCCGCAAAGCGTCGAGGACATCGTCGACCAGTCGGTGGGCCGGGTGCTCGACCTCTTCGGGCTCGACAGCCCGCTGGTGCGCCGCTGGGGCGAGGGTGTGGGCAGGTCGCGCCCGCCCGAGGCCGCGAAATAGCCGGATCTCCCCCGAGGACTAGGGCCGCAGCGAGTTGTCCGATCCTCTGCCATGAGCGGACCTTCGCCGCCCAGCGCCCTTCGTCTCGGTTTGGACCGATGCGGACGTTCATGTGTCGGGTGACAAAGTCATTAACAATGAAGAATAGCC
>JAWVYK010000219.1:0-4392 GCA_033722755.1 Rhodovibrionaceae bacterium
GAGGCCGTGCGGTTGCGGTTGTCGGTCAGCGCCTCCACGATCACCGCCACGCCGCCGGGGCCGTAACCCTCGTAGCGCACTTCCTCGTAGTTTGCACCGTCGCCCTCGCCGGTCGCGCGTTTGATGGCGCACTCGATGTTGTCCTTCGGCATGTTCGCCGCGCGCGCCGCCTGGATCGCGCCGCGCAGGCGCGGGTTCTTGTCCGGCTCGGGCAGGCCTTCCTTGGCCGCCACGATGATCTCGCGCGACAGCTTGGCGAACTCCTTGGCGCGCTTCTTATCCTGCGCGCCCTTGCGGTACATGATGTTCTTGAATTGTGAATGGCCGGCCATGGCGTCGTCCCATATCCTGCGTATGGTTGTGGATTTTATACCATATTTCGTGGAGCAACACGGCAAACTCGCCGCATCGCAAAATTTTTCCCGAACGGCGGCTTCTACCAAGTCCGCGGCGGTTCTTGAAGCCCGCCGGCCGCTGAAGGCTGTTTTCCGGCTATTCCGCGGCCAGCGGTTCCGGCATGACCGGCGTCAGCCGGCCACCCACGCGCACCGGGGCGACGCGCCTAGCCAGGCCGGTGGAGTCGTCCGTTTCCACGAAGACGGCGCAAAGCGTGCCCTCGCCGCTGGCCGAGGTCAGGCGCTCGGTCGGCAGCTTGCGCGTGAAGCGCTCCATCGGCACACGCTTATCCATGCCGATGACCGAATCGTAGTCGCCGCACATGCCGGCATCGGTCTGGTAGGCGGTGCCGCCCGGCAGAATCATGGTGTCGGCCGTCGGCACGTGCGTGTGCGTGCCGATGCACAGGCTGACGCGTCCGTCCACGCAATGGCCCATGGCCATCTTTTCGCTGGTCGCTTCGGCGTGGAAATCGAGGATCGCGGCATGCACGGTCCGACCCAGCTTGTGGCGCTTCAGCTCGTTCTCCGCGCAGGCGAAGGGGTCGTCCAGCGGATCCATGAACAGCCGGCCCATGATGTTCATCAGCAACACCTTGCGCCCACGCCGCGCCTCGAAGACCGCGACGCCGCGCCCGGGTGTACCGGCCGGGTAGTTGTGCGGGCGCATGAGCTTGGGCGAGCGGTCGATGAAGGCCAGCGCTTCGCGCTGGTCCCAGGAGTGGTTGCCGCCGGTGACCACGTCCGCGCCCGCCGCCAGCAGATCGTCGAGAATCTTCTCGGTGATGCCGAAGCCGCCCGCCGCGTTCTCCCCGTTCACGACGACGAAGTCGGCATCGAGATCGCGGCGCAGCCCGGGAAGGTGGGCCTGAATGGCGTCCCGGCCGGGCCGGCCCACCACATCGCCGCAGAATAGAAGTCGCATGAGCTCGCTTTCTCTGTGAATCCGTGGCTTAGGTGGCGCGCAGCGATTCGAAGTGCAAGGCCTCGCGCTCGGTAACGATCCAGTCGAGCGGCCAATCGTAGTCGTCGCGCGGAATGGCCTCCATCTCCTGCCCGGCATAGGCGACGCCCACGGCCGTCGCCCCGCCGTCGGCGGACAGTCGGGCCAGCGTGCGATCGTAGAACCCGCCGCCGTAACCAAGCCGGAAGCCTCGCCGATCGAACGCCAGCAGAGGCACGAAAAGCACCCGCGGGGTGATCTCCGGCTGTTCGGGCTGCGGCACCTGAGTGCCGAAACCCGCCGGTATCAGCTCGTCACCCGGCCGCCAGCGCCGGAACACAAGCGGCGCGCCGGCCTGCACCACGACCGGCAGCCCGATTTCGTGGCCACGTTCGGCCAAAGCCGTCAACAGCGGACGGATGTCAAGCTCGTCGCCCATGGGCCAGTAGCCCGACACGGGCGCGCCCTGCGGCAGATCGAACGCGCCGAGCACCTGTGCGGCGACCTCCTCGCCGGCCTGTGGCGCGGCCTTGGCAGCCTCCGCGCGGCGCGCCTTGGCCGTCTTGCGGAGGTCTTTCTTGATCTCTGCAAGCTTGTCGACCATCGCGCCGTCCGATTGGGCTATTCACAGCGTGCGGAAAAGAGGGCCGGGTGGGCCGCATTGGCCGTTGGCGCACAATTGATCCTCTGTGGCCTGCATAAGCAGGTGGGCGCCGTTGTACCGAGACCACGGCCTCGGCAGGGACAGCTCCCTAGAGGTAGACATTGGCCCCAGGGATCGAATGGCCTGACGCACCACGCAGCACCAGCCCGGTAGCGCCTATTTAGGCGTCTTCCAGGCGCGCGGCAATATGTTCGATCTTCTCGGCGAGTCGTTCGACCGCCGCAGCCGCCGCTTCGTCCGCCCCGCCGCCGTCCGCGCGCCCGGCGCTGCCGGCGCCGGCGCCGGCCTCCTGAAGTTCATCGGCCATGATCAGGCTGGTCATCATCAGCAACCGGGCCTCGCCCACCTGTCCGACGCTGGCGACCAGGTTGCGCATGCGATCGTCGATCATGCGGCCCAGCTTGCGCAGATGCTCTTCCTGGCCGTCCTCGCAGGCGACATCGTAGCTGCGCCCGTTGATTTCCAGACTGACGGTTGCCATGGCTTTCCCCTCAGCTTTCCGCGGCCGTTTTCAGGCGCGAAATGACTGCGTCCAGACGCCGGGAGACGTCCTTCGTCACGGCCTTCAGATCGGCCTGCTCCTTGCGCGCCTTCTCCAGTTCGGCTCTCAGTTGCCCGTTGGCCGGGGCGCTTTCGCCGCCCGCCGGTTTCGCCGAGGAGCCCTGAGCCTGTCCGGCCGCCTGCTCCAAGCGGTCGACGGCCTGCTCCAAGCGTTTGGTCGCCTGTTCGAGACGTGTCATGCGTTTGCCGAAAAATCCGCCAGTTGCAGGGGGAAAGCGTCAATCGCTTCCATCGCGCGTGAAGAATAAGCAAGAGCATATGCACCGGTCAACTGTGCCGGCGCAGGTCCGAGCGGCTTTTCCGCCTGTGAATGCTGCACTGCGTAATACGCGGTTGACGCTCGCCGCGGGCATGGGCATCTTCGCGGCACTTCGCACGGGGGCAGGCGCTATTCCTCTATGGCTGAGCCTGGCAAACCGCCTGGTCGTCCGCCATACCCCTTGTGCCCCGACCGGGTTTTCCGCCGGGCGATAAGCACGGGCACGGCGGTTTCGGGCAAGGCCGGGACGGTCGCGGACAAGAACCGGCGGCCGGTCTGCTGCCCAATTGCGGCTCGCGAACTCAAACCTCGGAACCTCGCTTTGACAATGGAAGCCCCCTCTCCGACGACCACACCTGGCGACGCCGCTGTATCGAAGCAAGATCTGGCCAACGCGATTCGCGCCCTGGCCATGGACGCCGTGCAAAAGGCGAAATCCGGGCACCCCGGCATGCCGATGGGCATGGCCGACGTGGCCACCGTGCTGTTCACGCAGTTTTTCCGATTCGATGCCAGCCGCCCCGACTGGCCGGACCGCGACCGTTTCGTGCTCTCCGCCGGGCACGGCTCGATGCTGCTCTATGCGCTGCTCTACCTCACCGGCTACGAGGATATGAGCCTGGAGGAGATCAAAAACTTCCGGCAGTTGGGCAGCCGCACCGCGGGACACCCGGAATACGGCGATTGCGCGGGCATCGAGACCACAACCGGCCCGCTCGGCCAGGGCTTCGGGATGAGCGTCGGCATGGCGCTGGCCGAACGCCTGCTGAGCGCTCGCTACGGCGAGAAGCTGGTGAACCACTACACCTATGTGATCGCCAGCGACGGCGACCTGATGGAAGGCGTCAGCCACGAGGCCGCTGCGCTGGCCGGACATTTGGGCCTTTCCAAGCTGATCGTGCTGTATGACGACAACGAGATTTCCATCGACGGCTCGACCAATCTGGCCGACAGCACAGACCAGCTTAAGCGCTTCGAGGCCTATGGCTGGGACACCCGTCACGTGGACGGCCACGACCCCCAGGCTGTGGCCGAGGCCATCGCCGCGGCGCGCGACTCCGACAGGCCGTCGCTCATCGCCTGCAAGACGACGATCGGCTTCGGTGCGCCCACCCTCGCCGGCAGCGCCAAAACGCACGGCGCGCCGCTGGGCGAGGAGGAAATCGCCGGCGCCAGGGAGAAGCTGGGCTGGCCCTACGAGCCCTTCGAGATTCCCGACGCCATCCTCGCCGCCTGGCGGGCCGTCGGCGCGCGAGGCCAAGAGCTGTCTGCGGACTGGGATACGGTCGTGGCCGAGATGGACTCGGAAACGCGCGACCATTTCCTGACCGAGCTTTCCGGCGACCTGCCGCAGCACTGGAGCGACGCCGTCGAGCAGTTCAAGCGGCAAATGAGCGAGGAGCAGCCGAAGCTGGCCACCCGCCAGGCCTCGCAGAAGGTGCTCGATCTGCTGACCGCGGCGGTACCCAATCTGATCGGTGGGTCGGCGGACCTCACCGGGTCGAACGGGACGAAGGCCGCCGGTCAGAAGGTGATCGACCGAAACGATTTCAGCGGCAGCTACATTCAC
>JAWVYK010000220.1:0-4386 GCA_033722755.1 Rhodovibrionaceae bacterium
CGGCAGCCTGTGCGCCACAGCCAAAAGTCGGCACCGAAGGGCCGGAGACCGCAGTTGGCCACGGCGCCGCGTGTCCGGCTGCCGGCACATGGTTCGCGCCGGCTGAGGGCAGGCAATTGACGACCGGGGAGGTTCTCGACCGGCTCGCAGACAGCCGGGTCGTCTTGCTGACCGAGTTGCACGACCGCGCGGATCATCACCGTTGGCAAGTCCAGATGCTGGCGGCCCTGCATGCGCAAGAGCCCGATATGGCGGTCGGCTTCGAAATGTTCCCCCGCAAGGTCCAGCCCGTGTTGGACCGCTGGAGGTCAGGCGCGCTCGACGAGGTGGAATTTCTCGAACAGGCGGATTGGTGGCGTCATTGGGGCTTCGACCCTGATCTCTATCTGCCGCTGTTCCACTTCGTCAGACTGAACGACCTGGATATGCGCGCTCTCAACCTGGATCGGCCGATCATTGCCAGGGTTGCCCAGGAGGGCCTGGAGTGGGTGCCTCCGGCCGAGCGCCGGGGTGTGACGGATCCGGCCCCTCTCTCACAGGGTTATCTGGACCGCCTGCTCGAGGCCTATCGCCAGCATCTTCCGGAAGAGAGCCGGGACAATGCCGGGGCAAACAGCGAGGGATTTCAGCACTTCGTGGAAGCGCAGGCGGTGCGCGACCGGGCGATGGCCGAAGCCCTGGCCGACGCGTTGGTTTCCACAAACGGCGCACCGGCGCGCCGGCGGGCGGTGGGCATTCTGGGCCGCGGTCATGCCGATCACGGCGACGGCGTCCCCGCCCAGCTATTGGAAATGGGAGTGGCCGAGGTCACGGTGCTCACGCCCTGGTCGCCGGGCGAGGAGTGCCAGTTGCCGGAAGCCGGACTGGCAGATGCCGTGTTTCTTCTGGGCGATAACCGGCCGGCGCCCCCGCCCAAACGCCTCGGTGTGCACCTGAAGCCCGGAGACAACGGCGGCCTGCAGATCTTCGATGTACAGCCGGACAGTCCCGCCATGGCGGCGGGACTGCAATCCGGTGACCGAATCGTTGAGGCGGGCGGCCGCCCCGTGACAGAGCTTGCCGACCTTCAGCTCGCCATCTGGCAGAGCGGGCAGGGCGGCGCGTTGCCCCTGGTCCTGGAACGGGACGGCCAGAGCCGCACGGTCCTGGTCCGCCTTCGCTAAGACGCCAGGTCGCCGTCGACGTGCTTAGCTCGCGATGGCGTGACGCGACGGTTTCTGGTCTTCGTCGCCGAACGCCTTCTCGACCAGATCCAGGACCTCCATGGCCGTCGGGCTGGCCAGCGCGTAATAGACGGCCTTGCCGTCGCGCCGCGGCTCGACGATCTTGTCCGCGCGCAGCCTGGCTAGGTGCTGCGAAAGGCTCGGCTGGCGCAGGTTCAACAGTCGCTCCAGCTCGCTTACCGATTTCTCGCCACCGGAAAGCTGTATCAGAATGCGCAGTCGATGCGGGTTGGCCAGCGCCTTCAGGAAACGGCTGGCTTCGTTCGTGTGGTTCATGGTTTCAACTCCTCCCCCAAGCGGATTACTCCGATATATACATTAACTGGATAACACAAGTGAACACCAGTTCACTTATTGTTGATTGATAAAGCGTGAATCTCGTTAGCCGAATTCGCACTTTCCGTGATTAAGGCGGAATCCGGCTCTTTCGCAGGGCGTATTCGCCGTGCGGTGTCGGCATTCGGCATGCCGGTGTCGCGGGTTGTGTTGACCGAACGGCGCGCGAGCCGGATACTGCGCTTCGCGTGGTGGTTCCTCGTTCGCGAGGACGATGAAAGAGGGAACGCGGTGCGGCCCCTACGCAGGGCCTAATCCGCGGCTGCCCCCGCAACTGTAGGCGGCGAGTCCGCGCTCCATTCAAGCCACTGGGACATGCGTTCTGGGAAGGCGGGGCGATAGGGCGGAGACCCGCAAGCCAGGAGACCTGCCACCCGCGCGTCACCCATCCGGTGGACGGGGTGTTCCGTCGGGGCGGTTTTCCGCAGCGGTGACGCGGCACGTCGTCGTCTGCGGGAGGCCTGCGGGTGCCTGGTATACGAAACTTCGATCACGCCGCGTCCGGTGCGCACGGCTTTGCCGTCTGCGTTGCACTGCGTTCTGCCGACCCCTTTCGGGATTTCCCCGCCGCCAGGCGCGCTTATGCGCGCTCAGCCAACAGGGGTTCGGTTCCAATGGACGTTCGAGGAAAAAGACGATTCGGCCTGCCTTCGCGGGGTTGCGAATGCTTCGCCGGCCAGCGGCATGCATCTTGTCTCCATCGGCCGATGGCCGTGAGCCTTGCGGCGGCAGCGCTGGCGCTGTCGGGCCTGGACGCCGCCAAAGCGGAGACGAGGTCAGATGAAGTGGTGGTGACCGCCACCAAGCTGCCGACACCCATCGAGCAGGTGGGAAGCTCGGTCACCGTGGTCACCCGCCAGCAGATCGAGGAGCGGCAGTACCGCACCATGGTCGATGCGCTGGGCAGCGTGCCCGGCTTGCGCATCGTCCAGCAGGGCACGCGCGGCAGCATCGCTTCGGTTTTCATGCGCGGGTCCAACAGCAACCAGACGCTGGTGCTGCTCAACGGCAAGCGCATTTCGGACCCGTCAACTCCGACGGGCGCCTTCAATTTCTCGCATATACCGCTGGCCAACGTGGAGCGGGTGGAGGTCGTCCGCGGCCCGCAAAGCAGTCTCTACGGCAGCGACGCCATCGGCGGGGTCATCAACATCATCACCCGCCGGGGCGAGGGCGACGCCTTTTCCGGCAGCGTCGAGGGCGAAGTCGGCACTTTCGAGACCCTGAACGGCTCGCTCAACGCCAACGGCCGCACCGGGGCCGTCGGCTACGACCTGTCGCTCAGCGGCTCCGACAGCGAGGGCGACACCATCACGCCGCAACGCCTGAGGCCGGCCGGCGCGCCCGAGGAGGACGACGGCTACCGCAACCTGACCGGTTCGGCATACGTCGACATCGCCTTCGGCGACCATCTGAAGCTCGACCTGTTCGGCCAGTTCGTGGACACGCAGAGCGAGCTCGACCTGGCGCCGGAGGACCCGGATTCCCAGGAGGAAACGCGCCAGTACTTCGCCAGCGCCGATCTTTCCGGCGAGTTCTTCGGCGGCGCTTACCGGCCGACGCTCAGCTTCTCCTATACCGAATACGAGCGCGACGACGACAACCGTCCCGACAGCCGCAGCCTGACTTTCCAGGACACCAAGCAGGAAGGCGACAGGGTCTTCGTCGGCTTGCGCAACGAATTGGACGTGGACGATCACAACACGCTCGTTTTCGGCGGCGAGTTTTTCGACGAGCGCTTCGAGTCGAGCGGCTTTACCCGTTTCGTCTTCTTCGGCCTGCCCTTCACCATTCGCCAGCTTTCCAGCGGCAGCGCCTATACCGCGGCCGGCTACGTCCAGGACCAGTTCACCTACGACAGGCTGTCCGGCACCGTGGGCGTGCGACTCGACAGCCCGGAGGATTTCGAGGACGAGGTGACCTGGCACGTCGCCCCAAGCTACCAGTTGCGCGAGACCGGCACGCGGCTGAAGGGGTCGGTGGGAACCGGCTTCAAGGTGCCCTCGCTGCTCGAACGCTTCGGCTTCAACCCGACGATCAGCCCCTTTGGCACCACGGTATTCCGCGGCAACCCGAACCTGGACCCGGAGAAGAGCTTTGGCTGGGAAGCCGGGTTCGAACAGGAGCTGTTCGACGGACGGCTGGCCTTCGGCAGCACCTACTTCGAATCCGATATCGAGGATGCCGTTGTCACCGTGTTCGACGCCAGTTTCAACGCGACGACGGTGAACAACACCGATCTCGACATCTACGGAGTGGAGAGCTTCGTCCAGGCCCAGGTGACCGATGACTTCACCCTGCGAGCGGACCACACCTACCTGCGCGCCGAGGACGAAGCGACCGGCATGCAGGTGGTGCGCCGGCCGAAGCACAAGTTGAGCCTGGACGGGCGCGTCGAGATTGCGCCGAATGCGCGCCTGAGCGCCGGCGTCGTCCTGCTGAGCGGGATCAACGACATCGGCTTTACCACCGGAATGAACGTCAGCCTGCCGAGCTATGCGATTTTCCGATTGGCCGGCGAGTTCGATATCACCGACAACGTCAGCGTGACGGCGCGCGTGGAAAACCTGACGGACCGCGACTACGAGATCGCCAACGGTTTCAAGGGTCCCGGTCTGGAGGCGTTCCTCGGCACCCGCTTCACGTTTTAGCCGTCGGAGGGCGAGGGAGACGATGCGCCGCATCCTGGCGACAGCATGGATCGCACTGCTTCTGGGCCTGGCCGTGCCAGCCGCCCCGGCCGAAGCAGGTACGCCCAGGCCCGAGCGCGTCGTCTCCATCAACCTCTGCGCCGACCAGCTCGTCCTGCAGCTTCTGGAGCGCGAGC
>JAWVYK010000221.1:0-4334 GCA_033722755.1 Rhodovibrionaceae bacterium
CATCCCGGTCGCGACCACGACGGCCCGTCCCCGTCCTCTGATCGCGTTCGTGTTCATGAACACCGTGTTCCGCCGTTCGGCGAGCGGCGTGTCCGTCTCGAGCGTTCCGGTCGCTTTGCCGCCCGATTTCTTCGCCGTGGCCTTGGAGCCGCCAGCGCTTTTGCCGCCGGATTTCTTGGCAGAGCCCTTGGACTGCTTCTTATCCTTGGAGGCGCTGTCTGCGCTGTCCTCGCCGGAGATTTCCGCACGCAGTTCGTCGGCGCTGACCGTCTTTTCCTTCACCTGGGCAAGCTCGCTGATGAAGTCGACGACCTTTTCCTCATAGATCGGCGCACGCAGGTTGGCCTGTGCCTGCGGGTTCTTCTGATAGTATTCGAGGACTTCACGCTCCTGACCGGGGTAACGCTGCACCTCCTGCATCAGCTGGCGGTTCAGCTCTTCCTGAGTGACGTCGATGTTGTTGCGCCGCCCGACCTCGGAGAGCAGCAGACCCAGCCGGACGCGGCGCTCCGCGATGTCCCGGTATTCCTGCTTCAGCGTCTCCTCGTCCTTGTCGGCGTCTTCTGGGTCGAGCCGGCCCTTCTTCATGTCCTCTTCGACCTGCGGCCAGATCGCCCCGAACTCGGCCTCGATCATGCCTTCGGGAACCTGGAAGTCGTGTTTCTCGGCCAACTTGTCCAGAAGCTCGCGCTTCATCCGCGAGCGCGTGTACTGTGCGTAGTCCTGCTCGATCTGCTCGCGCACCCGCTGCTTCAGCGAGTTGAGATCCTCCTCGCCCAGCGACTTTGCAAGCTCGTCGTCGATCGGCCTGGGTTCGGCGGCCAGGATGTCCTTCACCTTCACCTGGAAGACCGCTTCCTTCCCGGCCAGCTTGTCGTTCACATACTCATCGGGGAAGGTCACCTTGACTTCGGTCTCCTCACCCTTGCTGATGCCGATCAGCTGATCCTCGAAGCCCTCGACGAAACGGTTGGAGCCAAGCTCGAGGTGATGGTCCTCGCCCGACATGCCCGGCAGTGCCTCGCCGTCGACGGTGCCGGCGAAGTCGAGCACCAGCACGTCGCCCTTCTGTGACGGGCGGTCTTTTTCCAGCGGCTTGGTTTCCTTGCGCTTAGCGGCCAGGTGCTGCAGCGCCTCGTCAACCTCGCTGTCCGGAATTTCGACCTGCAGGCGCTCGAGCTCGAGCTCGCTGAAGTCCATGGGCTCGAACTCCGGCATCAGTTCGACTTCCATCTTGTATTCGAGATCGCCGCCTTCCTCGAAATTGGTGATCTCGATCTTCGGCTGAACGGCCGGCTGCAATCCGCGCTCCTGCAGGGCCTGGCTGGAGCTGTCGTTGACTGCGTTCTCGAGGACCTCGCCCATGACCTGCTGGCCGAAGCGCTGCTTCAGCACCTTGGTCGGCACCTTGCCGGGCCGGAAGCCCGGAATGCGCACGGACTTGCCGACTTCAGACAGGCGGCTGTCCAGCTTTTCCTCCAGTTCGCGGGCGCCGATCACCACGCTGAATTCGCGTTTGAGCCCCGTCTTGTTCGTTTCCGTGACCTGCATCGACCGTCTGGCCTCTCTCGATAATGTAAGTCGTCTTTGTTCCGGTCTTCACTCGTTGCGGTCGCTCGCCTGGACCGTTCCGCAGCCGTGCCTTCCCGCCGGAGATCGCCGGTCGTGCCTCGCGCATCGACCTTTCATGAAGGCCCAAGTATGAGAGCCTGGTGCGGGCGGAGGGACTCGAACCCCCACGACACAAGGGTCACCAGGACCTAAACCTGGCGCGTCTGCCAATTCCGCCACGCCCGCCCCGTATCGTCCACGCCCACGCGCCCGACGTCAGCGACGCGCGGTGTATAACATAGTAAGAGCCGGTGCAACAGGAAGCCCGGATGGCGGAACAAATGCTCTCGCGCGCCGGCTATTTCCGGCGGCCGAACCGGCCGAGCATGGCGCCCGCGCAGGCGTCCAGAATGGCGTCCGCATCGAGGCGATACTGCTTGTAGAGATCCGGGATATCGCCTGATTGCCCAAAGGCCTCCACGCCCAGCGCCTGCACCTTGTGGCCGTAGACCGACCCGAGCCAGGACAGCGCCGCAGGATGGCCGTCGAGCACGGACACCAGGCCGCAGTCCGGCGCCAATGGCCGCAGCAGCCGCTCGACATGGCTCGTGGCACTGCTCTGACCGGCTTGACGCGCGCGCTCCGCGGCATGCCACCCGGCGTTCAGGCGGTCGGCGGAGGTCACCGCCAACAGGCCCGCGCCGGGGACTTCCTCTGCAAGCGCCTCGAAGGCCTCCAGCGCGTCCGGCGCCACAGCGCCGGTGTAGGCGATCGCGAGTTCCGCACCCGGCTCGGGCTCTTTCAGCCAATAGCCGCCGCCGATGATTTGGCGCACCAGTTGGTCGTCCAACTCGCGCTGCGGCTGATCGAGCGGGCGCGTGGAAAGCCGGAGATAGACGGAGCCGCCCTTGACGTCGCGCAGCCAGTCGGTTTCCGGCGTGCCGCTGCCGTCGCGCTGCATGTAGTCGAAGGACCAGCGCATGATGGCGGCAAGCTCATCGACAAACGCCGGCTCGAACGCGGCCAGGCCATCCTGCGCCATGCCGATGAGCGGTGTGCCGACGGACTGGTGAGCGCCGCCCTCCGGGGCCAGCGTGATGCCCGAAGGCGTAGCCACGAGAAGGAACCGCGCATCCTGGTAGCAGGCATAGTTGAGGGCATCGAGCCCGCGCTGAATGAAGGGATCGTAGAGCGTCGCCACCGGCAGCAGCCGGCTGTCGAAGATTTCGTGCGACAGACCGAGCGCCGCCAGCAGGGTAAAGAGGTTGTTCTCGGCGATGCCCAGCTCGATGTGCTGCCCCTCCGGACTCATGGCCCAGCGCTGGGCGGAGACGACCTTCTGCTCCTTGAACACGTCCTCGCGGGCATGCCGGTCGAAAATACCCCGGCGGTTCACCCAGGCGCCGAGGTTGGTCGAGACCGTCACGTCCGGAGAGGTGGTGACGATACGACGGGCGAGCTCTCCGCCCTCCTCGCCTTCGCCGGCGCGCGCGATCTCGCCCAGAATCTTGCCAAAGCCCTCCTGCGTGGACATCCGCTTGTCCCGCGGCAGCGGCAGCGTGGCGGGAACCGGCACGGGCTCGCCGCGGTAGCGCCGTCGGCCGCGTGCGTTGAAGGGAACGTCGTCCAGGAAACCGCGCAGCTTGTCCTGCCCCAGCGCAAGGCCGGCGAAGGGATCCCACTCCGCGCCCTCCTCGATCCGGTTCGCTTCGCGAAAGGCCTGCATCTGCTCCGGGTTCATCAGGCCGGCGTGATTGTCCTTGTGGCCGGCGAACGGCAAGCCCTTGCCCTTGATCGTATAGGCGATGAAGCAGGTCGGCTGGTCGCTGCCCTCGGCGCCGTGCAGTCCTTCCAGCACGGCCTCAAGGTCGTGGCCGGCAAGGTTTGTCATCAGCTCGTGAAGCGCCGCGTCGTCATAGGAATCGAGCAGCTTCTTCACGCCCTTTTCCTTGCCGATGTCGCGGTTCAGGTGCTCGCGCCACGCCTCGCCGCCCTTGAAGACGAGGGCGGAGTAGAGCGAGTTCGGGCAGTCGTCGATCCACTGCTTGAGCACCATGCCGCCCGGCTTCTCGAAAGCCGCCTGCAGCTTTTTGCCGTACTTCAGGGTAATGACGCGCCAGCCCATCGTGTCGAAGAGCTTGTCGATCTGCCCGAACAGGCGGTCCGTCACGACGGAATCCAGGCTCTGGCGGTTGTAGTCGATGATCCACCACACGTCGCGAATATCGTGCTTCCAGCCTTCCAGCAGGGCTTCGTAGACATTGCCCTCGTCGAGCTCGGCGTCGCCGGCCAGCGCAATCATCCGACCGCGGGAGATGTGCTCGGGATGCAGCTTCTTCAGGCGCACGTAGTCCTGCGTCAGGGCCAGGAACGAGGTCATCGCCACGCCCAGCCCGACCGAGCCGGTGGAGATGTCGACGTCGTCCGCGTCCTTGGTGCGCGAGGGATAGGACTGCGCGCCGCCAAAGCCGCGGAAGCGCTCCAGGTTTTCGCGGCTCTGATTGCCGAGCAGAAACTGGATGGCGTGGAAGACGGGACTGGCATGAGGTTTGACCGCCACACGGTCCTCGGGGCGCAGGACGTCGAAATAGAGCGCCGTCATCAGCGTGACCATCGACGCGCAGGATGCCTGATGGCCGCCCACCTTCAGGTCGTCGCGCTTGTCGCGCAGGTGGTTCGCGTTATGGATCGTCCAGCTGGCAAGCCACAGAATTTTGCGCTCGAGTTGGCGCAGAATTTCCAGGCGTTCAGCGCTTGCAAGGCCGGCGGTCTCGCTACCGGCC
>JAWVYK010000222.1:0-4323 GCA_033722755.1 Rhodovibrionaceae bacterium
CAACCGGGACCGCGACAACCTCATCATCGACATCGTCTTCGAGATCCAGGAGGGCCCCCGCGTTTTCGTGGAGCGGATCGACATCACGGGCAACGTGCGCACCCTCGACGAAGTCATTCGACGGGAATTCCTGCTTGTCGAGGGCGATGCCTTCAACGCCTCGAAAATGCGCCGCAGCCGTGAACGCATCCAGCGCCTGGGCTTCTTCCGGACTGTGGAAGTGGAAAACATCGAAGGCTCCGAGCCGGACCGCACCGTGATAAAGACCGAGGTCGAGGAGCAGTCGACGGGCGAGCTGACCTTTGGCGCCGGGTTTTCCACCGACGCCGGCCCCATTGGGACGGTGGGCCTGCGTGAGCGCAACCTGTTGGGCCGCGGACAAGACGTCCGCATCGGATTGCAGCTTGCCGCCGAGGCAACGCAGATCGATCTGAGCTTTACGGAGCCCTATTTTCTGGACCGCAATCTCTCCGCCGGCTTCGACATATTCCGTACAACGACCGAGCAGGACGAGAGCAGCTTCGATTCGGAACGTATCGGCGGCTCCTTGCGCGCGGGCTACGAGCTCCAGCGCGACCTGCGGCAGCTTTGGCGCTACACAATCGAGCGCCGCGATATCCGCAATGTGGAGAACGACGCGTCGATCTTCGTGCGGTCCGAGGAAGGCACGACACTGCGTTCCAGCATCGGCCACGAGTTGAATCTGGACACGCGCGACTCCGTGTTCGACCCGCGCCGTGGCGTCAACGGATCGCTGAACAACGACTTCACGGGTCTGGGCGGCGACGTGACCTTCCTCAAGAACGTTCTCGGCGCCACCTTCTACTATCCGATCACCGAAGGGCTGACGGGGTCGATTCGCGGCGAGGTCGGCCACATGTTCGGTATTGGTGAAGACACCCGCGTGTCCGACCGCTTCTTTCTGAGCTCGCGGCACATTCGCGGCTTCGAGTTCGGCGGTGTCGGCCCCCGCGATCGCAACAGCGGCGATTCGCTCGGCGCCAAGCAGTACTACGTCGGCTCCCTTCAGCTGGCCTTCCCATTGGGTCTGCCGGAAGAATTCGACATTCGTGGACGCGTGTTCACCGATGTCGGCGCCGCCTGGGGGGTGGACAACGACAACCGGAATGTTCTAGACGAAAGCTCACCGCGTGTTTCCGTGGGCGGCGGCATCAGTTGGAATTCGCCGCTGGGGCCGCTCGAACTCGACCTGGGCTTCGCCATCGTCGAGGAAGATTTCGACAGGACCGAAATTCTGAGCTTCAATTTCGGCACCAGCTTCTAGGACGGTCATGCCACTGGCTTCCGAACCGCAGCCGCGCCGGGCAAGGGTTCTGGTCGCGGCGCTCGCGGCATTGCTGCTGCAACTGGCATTCGTCGGCGAACCGGGGGCGCAGGACGCTGCGCCCAAAATCCTGGTAATCGACGTGCAGAAGATCATGCAGGGATCCAGCGCCGTCGAGGCCATCCAGCAGCAGTTGGCGGAGCGACGGGAAGCCTATCAGGCAGAACTCAAGCAGAAAGAGCAGGAGATCCGCGAAGAGGAAAAGGCGCTCGTGCGCGAGCGCTCGCGGCTCTCGGGTGAGGCCTTTGCCGAGAGGCGGCGCGCCCTCGAGCAGAAAGTCAGTCAAGTGCAGCGCGAGGTTCAAGAGCGTCAGCAGGAGCTGGCGAAGCTTCAGCAGCAGGGGATGGCGCGGGTCAACGAGGTGCTGGTTCGTGTCGCCCAGAAGATCGCTGAAGAGCAGGATGCCGATCTCGTGCTGGGCAAGACCACGGTGGTCATTGTCAAACCCCGTTATGAGATCACCGACCTCGTTCTGCGGGAGTTGAACGAAACGCTGCCAACGGTGCCGCTGCAGGCGGAGAATTAAGCGCCATGGCCGATCCGCGTTTCTTCGCCCGGGCCGGGCCATTCACACTCGAGGAGCTTGCCGAGATATCCGGCGCGCAGGTCGCAAAGGATGCCGGGCGCGAACGGCCGATTACCGACGTCTCGCCGCTGTCCGAGGCCGGTCCCGACGACCTCTCCTTCCTGGATAACCGCCGCTATGCCGCCGAACTCGGGAAATCCAAGGCCGGAGCCTGCGTGCTGCATCCGTCGTTACGGTCGCGCGCGCCCGAGCACATGGCGCTGCTCGTTACAGAGGACCCTTACCGCGCCTATGCGCGCATCGCCCGGGCTTTCTATCCGGAGCCCGTGCCGGAGGCCGGCGTGCACAATTCAGCCGTTGTCGCGCAGTCGGCAGAACTTGCCGGCGATGTGTCCGTCGGCCCCAACGCGGTTGTCGGCGAGGGCGCTGTTTTGGCCGCCGGCACGCGTGTCGAGGCTGGCGCCGTAATCGGCCCCAAAGTGGAAATCGGCGAGGGCAGCGTCGTCGGCGCCAACTGCGTGTTGAGCCACTGTCTTATCGGTAAGGGCGTGCGTCTCCACCCGGGCGTGTGCATTGGCAACCGCGGCTTCGGTTTTGCCATGGGCGCGAAAGGGCATCTCGATGTGCCGCAGTTGGGACGCGTGATCGTCGAGGACGGCGTAGAGATAGGGGCCAATTCCACCGTCGACCGGGGCGCTGGTCCGGACACGGTGATTGGTGCGGGATCAAAAATTGATAATCTGGTGCAAATCGGGCACAACGTCCGTCTTGGCCGGGGCTGCGTGCTGGTCGCTCAATCTGGCATTGCAGGCAGTGCTCGGCTGGAGGATTTTGTTGTCTTGGCCGGGCAGAGCGGCGTGGCCGGTCACTTGCATCTAGGCGCCGGGGCGCAGGTGGGAGCGCAATCGGGCGTTATGCGCAACCTGGAGCCCGGAGAAAAGGTTGCGGGTTCGCCCGCGATACCTGTCAAAAAGTTCTTTCGACTGGTAAGTCTATTGCAGCGCATGGTCGACAAGAAGGGAAACGGCGATGAGTGAGCAGCCCGTTGCAGGCAAGGAGATCCGGGCTGCGGACATCATGCAGATCATGCAGATGATCCCGCACCGCTATCCATTCCTGATGATCGACAAGGTCGCGGACATCATTCCCGACGAAAGCGCAATGGGCATAAAGAACGTGTCGATCAACGAACCGTTCTTTCAGGGTCATTTTCCCCGGCAACCGGTGATGCCCGGCGTTCTTATCATCGAATCCATGGCGCAGACCGCCGCCGTGCTGGTTGTCGAAACGCTCGAAGGCGCGGCAGCCGGCAAGCTGGTCTATTTCATGACGATCGACGATGCGCGTTTTCGTCGCCCAGTGTTTCCGGGGGACACCCTGAACGTGCAGGTTTCAAAGCTTCGCAGCCGCGGGCAGGTCTGGAAGTTCCGCGGCGAAGCCTTCGTGGAGGGTGTACTCAAGGCCGAAGCGACGTTTTCGGCCATGATCATGGACGACTGATGGCTGACGTCCATCCGAGCGCCATTGTCTCTCAAGACGCCAAACTCGCTTCCAACGTCACCGTCGGACCCTTCTGCATCGTCGAAGGTCCCGTCGAGCTTGACGACGGCGTCGTTTTGCACAGCCATGTGGTGGTGACGGGCCGCACGCGGGTGGGCGCCAAAACGGAAATTTTTCCCTTCGCTTCGATCGGCCACCGGCCCCAGGACCTGAAGTTCGGCGGCGAGGACTCGCTGCTGGAAATCGGCAGCGGCAACGTCATCCGCGAATATGTGACCATGAACCCCGGAACCAAGAACGGGGGCATGGTGACACGCGTGGGCAGCAGCGGCTTGTACATGATCGGGGCGCACATCGCCCACGACTGCATGGTCGGTCACCGCGTGATCATGGCAAACAATGCAACGTTGGCCGGGCATTGCACTGTCGGCGACAACGTGGTGCTGGGCGGGCTTTCTGCGATCCATCAGTTCGTGCGGATTGGCCGGAGCGCGATGATCGGCGGCATGTCGGGCGTCGAGCAGGATGTCGTTCCCTTTGGGCTGGTCATGGGCGATCGCGCGCGGCTGGCTGGGCTGAACCTCGTCGGGCTCAAGCGCTCCGGCCACGACCGCGCCGCGATTCGCGGCTTGCGCCACTGCTACGATGTGGTTTTCGCCGGTGAGGGAACCTTTCAGGAGCGGCTGGAGCGCGCGGAACGCGATTTGACCAAAGAGGGGCCCGCGGCCGAGCTTTTGGCCTTTCTCAAGGCCGACTCGTCGCGTTCGATCCTGCAGCCGAAGCTGCCACATGCCGAATAAGCTTGCCGTGCTCGCAGGCGGTGGGGACCTGCCGGCGCAGGTGATCAGCGCAGCGCGCCGGCAGGGGCGCGAAGTCTTCGTCGTGGCGTTCCGCCAGCAGACAGACCCCGCGGTCGTTGAGGATCTGCCGCATATGTGGGCGCGTCTCGGAG
>JAWVYK010000223.1:0-4287 GCA_033722755.1 Rhodovibrionaceae bacterium
GCCGACGAAGGGAATACGGTCACCAGATTCCTTACGGGTTTACTGGGAGAAACGGAGCCGGAAGAAGATGCGGCGGCTTACGAGAAGCTGACCGCTGCCCTACGGGAGCACGCCGCCGACGACCTCGTGCCGGGGGTGGCCGCCTCGGTCGGCGACAGCTTCAAGACCGAGGACGGCCGCTATATCGTGACGGTCGGGGAAGACGGCCGCGTCTCGTTCCGCGACACGCAGACGAACAACACCTACGGCCCGTCGGAAGAGAACTGACCGTATCCGCTTCCGCCGGCGCTCAGCAGGGAGTACGAACATTGGACCCGAAACTGGCAAGCCTGCTTCATTCCGCGGCGATGGATGTGAAGGAAGAGCTATTTCACGAATCCCCGGAGAAGGTGCTTGGAGAGCCCCGCGCGAACGGCATGTCCTTTGTCGAACTTTTGGACGGCATCCGGGATGTGGCGCACAGGTATGAGGACCGGGCCGACGACAAACCGGATGGCCCGTTGCTCAAGCCCGAGACGCTGGAATGGATCGATGCGGTGGTCCAGAAATCGATCGAGGAAAGCGACGAAGAAACCGACGGCAATTTGCAGTGGGGCGCGGACGACGTGAGGTTTGTTCAGGCCCGGCTGGGCATCATCGCGCGGCACCTTGAAGAGCATTTGCCGGAAGAAGCGCCCGAGCAAACCTGGGTGGACATGTCGAGATTCGGCTTCGAAACCCACGACGGCCGCCTCGAATGGGAGCCCGTCGATCTTCATGGCGGCTCGGCGCCGGACAGGTTTGAGATCACGGACACCGACACGCGTGAAAGATATGACGTTCCACTGGACGTCGATCTGGACGACTTCCAGAACAACTACGACGACGAAGGCGAGTGATTCGTCCGGGCGGAACAGCGGATCGCCATTCTGCTCCGGCCACTAGGCCATTGTCCCCTAGGCCATTGACGGGCGCGTATGCAGCGCCAATCCTTTAGACCATGAGTGAGTCTGTCGAAGGCAGGACGACCAGCAGCCGCAGGCCGCGGCGCGACCTGGGCGAAGCCGCCTATTCGCTGGCGCAGGCCGCGCGCGTGGGCGTCTACCTGGCGCAATACCGCATATCCGATCGCCTGACCAAGCCGGTGGAGCCCGATCGCAAGGTCCGGGGCCCTGGCATGGACCGGGTGCTGACGGACCTGCGGGAGCTTCTGGCGCGCGACTGGGACAACGTTCGCGCCGGCCTCTACCGGGCGCCGCACGACCTTGTCACCGGGCCGGTGCGGGCGCTCGCCCGCGCTCGCACGTACTTTCGCGACCTGCGCGAGGTGGAGCGCCGCCGCCACGCGCGGGCGAACAGCGAGGTGCTGACCGAGGAGACGCGCGGGCGCTATCCGCGCTACTACCTGCAGAACTTCCATTACCAGAGTGGCGGCTGGCTGAGCCGCGAATCGGCGAAGCTCTACGACCACCAGGTGGAGGTGCTCTTCGTCGGCGGCTCCGACGCGATGCGCCGGCAGGTGCTGGTTCCCTTGCACGCGTTTCTCAAGGACCGGCGCACCGCCGATACGAAGCTGATCGACATCGCCTGCGGGACGGGCCGCTTCCTGACCTTCGTGAAGGACAACTATCCGCGCCTCAACGTCACCGCGCTCGACCTGAGCGAGGCCTACCTCGAGGAGGCGCGCGCGGCGCTGTCGTCGTGGCGCCGGGTCGATTACCTGGCCGCACAGGCGGAGGCGCCCGGCCTGCCGGCGGAAAGCCACGACGTCGCCACCTGCACCTATCTCTTCCACGAGTTGCCGAGGGAGGTGCGCCGGCAGGTGGCCGAGGAAACCTTCCGCATCCTGAAGCCGGGCGGCCTGCTGCTGTTCATGGACTCGATCCAGAAGGGCGACGAGCCGGACTACGACGGCCTGCTGGACCATTTCCCCGTGTCCTTTCACGAGCCCTACTACGCCGACTACGTGGCCAGCGACCTGGACGCCCTGTTCCGCAACGCCGGTTTCGAGGTCGAGGGCGTCGAGCGGCATTACTTCTCCCGCCTGATGGTGCTCCGCAAGCCGGCCTGATTTCCCGGCCGCCGACGCGGCTTTGCAGGCCTTGCCCGCGTGCCGGCAATGCCTATACTCCGCGCCGCGTTTGCGCGCCCACGCGCGCTCCACCGTCTGTCACGGGGCCTTTCCCATGAGCGAAGTGAAGAAAGTCGTGCTGGCCTATTCCGGCGGCCTCGACACCTCCGTCATCCTGAAGTGGCTGCAGGAGACCTATGGCTGCGAGGTGGTCACCTTCACCGCCGACCTGGGCCAGGGCGAGGAACTCGAGCCCGCGCGTAAGAAGGCGGAGATGCTGGGCATCAACCCTGAGAACATCTTCATCGAGGACCTGCGCGAGGATTTCGTGCGCGACTACGTCTTCCCGATGTTCCGGGCCAACACGCTCTACGAGGGGACCTACCTGCTGGGCACCTCCATCGCCCGGCCGCTGATCGCCAAGCGGCAGATCGAAATCGCGCGCGAGACCGGCGCGGATGCCGTCGCCCACGGCGCGACCGGCAAGGGCAACGATCAGGTGCGCTTCGAGCTTGGCTACTACGCGCTGGAGCCGCACATACGGGTTATCTCCCCCTGGCGGGAGTGGGATCTGACCAGCCGCACGAAGCTCATCGACTTTGCCGAGCAGCACCAGATTCCCATCGCCAAGGACAAGCGCGGGGAGGCGCCGTTTTCGGTCGACGCCAACCTTCTGCACATCTCCGCCGAGGGCAAGGTGCTGGAGGATCCGTGGGAGACGCCGCCGGACTATGTCTACTCGCGCAGCGTCTCGCCGGAGGAGGCGCCGGACGAGCCCACCCACGTCACCATCGAATTCGAGCGCGGCGATCCCGTGGCGATCGACGAACGCGAGATGTCGCCTGCGGAGCTGCTGACCCGGCTGAACGAGCTGGCCGGGGCCAACGGCATCGGGCGGATCGACATCGTCGAGAATCGTTTCGTCGGCATGAAGTCGCGCGGCGTCTACGAGACGCCCGGCGGCACGATCCTGCTGCACGCCCATCGGGCGATGGAATCGATCACTCTGGACCGCGGCGCGGCGCACCTGAAGGACGAGATCATGCCCCGCTATGCGGAGCTGATCTACAACGGCTTCTGGTGGTCGCCGGAGCGCGAGATGCTGCAGGCCCTGATCGACCGGAGCCAGGAACGCGTCAACGGCTCGGTGCGCCTGAAGCTCTACAAGGGCAACGTCATCGTCGAGGGCCGGCGCTCGCCCGACAGCCTCTATTCCCTGGAGCACGTCACCTTCGAGGAGGATACGGTCTACGACCAGCGCGATGCCGAGGGCTTCATCAAGCTGAACGCCTTGCGCTTGCGGCTGCTGAACGAGCAGAAGGACCGTTGAACCCGGCCCCGCGCTCCTAGACCGGCAGCGGGCTCACGCCGAACAGCCAGACGTGGGCGTGCATGAAGACAGCGTAGGCCAGGATGCCGGCGGCGGGGCGCAGCCAGCCGATGCCCTTCCAGTCCATGTGCGTGCGCCCGGTGGCGACGGCGTGAAACGGCAGGATGCTCGTCGTCAACTGGATCGGACCCCAGGCGCCGCCCAGGCGCGCGGCCCTGCGCTGGTCGATGTGCGCCATGCCGCCGAACGACAGGATCGCGATGCCGCCCATGAGGATCATCGAGGCGGCGTCGCCGTTGACCAGCAGGTGCGCCACGGCCCAAATCCCGGTGCCCCAGAGGAAGGGATGGCGGGTGATCTTGAGTATGCCGGGCGCCGGGTCCTCTGGCGTATTGCTGGCATACTCTTCGCCGCCCACCGCCGTGGGGCTGCGCGTCGTCAACCCGCAGACGGCCAGGATGAAGGCGAAGGGCATAACAATCGCCGCTACCCACCTGAGAAAAACGGGTGGATCCCAAACCGGCACGAAGGGCGCGTCGCCATAGGCCACGGCCGACCAGACCAGCGCCGCGCCGGCAATCAGCGAATAAAGCGCGCGGAAGCCTTTCGCCCCGAGCGCTTTTTCGATCGGCACGCGCAGCGGCAGGCTCGACAGCAGGAAATGCCCGCCGACGAAGAGCACCACGGCCGCGAAAAGCGCATTGAGATTGCCTGTCAACATGGCTGCGGATTGTGTCTGTTTGTCTTAGGGCCGTCCAGCCGCATGCGCCCGCCCGAGCCTTTCGGGCCCAGCGGGCCTCGGCGGCCGACGCGCCTAGAACGCGGGATCGGGCAGGCCGTTCTGGCGGCAGGCGGCGGTGGTGGTGTTGGCCAGCAGGCAGGCGATGGTCATGGGGCCGACACCGCC
>JAWVYK010000224.1:0-4279 GCA_033722755.1 Rhodovibrionaceae bacterium
CTCGGTCGGGCGGTAGGCGTCGAAAACGCGCAGGCGATAGCCCAGCGGCCGCGCCAGATCGACCGCGCCGGCCAAAAGCTCCGCCGCTGCCGGGTGCAGGAAACAGGCGGCGCGGCCATAGATCGGCTTGCCGGCGGCGAGCCCGATGGCGCGCGCCGTGGCGAGTCCGATGCGCACGCCGGTAAACGCGCCGGGCCCGCGGGTCACGCCGACGGCGTCGAGATCGGCGTAAGCCAGGCCCGCCTCGGCCATGACCTCGCCGATCATCGGCACCAGCCGCTCCGAGTGCCCGCGGCGCATGGATTCGAAGCGCGCGGCGACGAGCCGGCCGTCAACGACGATGGCGGCCGAGCAGGCCGTTCCGGCGGCGTCGAGGGCGAGCAGCCGGCGTGGGCGGCTCATGGCAGCACGCAGCGCGCTAGGCGCGGCAAGGCGCCTGTGGTAAGACTTCCGGGAAAGACGAAGCATTTGGATTCGCCCGCAGATTCGCCCGCAGATTCGCCGACGGAGACGCCATGCCTTTGACCCCGATCACGCCGGAAAGCCACGGCATCGAGCTCGACCTCGCCTATGCCCGGGCCGACAACGTCACCGGCAAGCCGATCTATGGCCGCGCCGCCTGTTTTCTGCACCCGGCAGCGGCGGAGCTTTTGGCCGGCGCGGTCGATCTGGCGCGGCCGCTGGGCTATCGCCTGCGCGTTTTCGACGCCTACCGCCCGACCGAGGCGCAATGGAAGCTGTGGGAGGCTTTCCCGTCCACCGAGTTCGTCGCCGACCCGCGGCGCGGCTCGCCGCATTCGCGCGGCGTGGCCATCGACCTTACGCTCGTGGACGCGGCCAGCGGCGCGGCGCTCGACATGGGCACAGGCTTCGACGATTTCAGCGCCCGGGCCTACCACGGCAATCTGGAAGTCTCCGCCGCGGCACAGCGCAACCGCGCGGTGCTGCTGGGACTCATGACCGCCGCGGGCTGGGATTGGTTCCGGAACGAGTGGTGGCATTATCAGCTCTTCAACAGCCGAAGTTATCCGCTGATTTCCGATTCCGCGCTGCCCGAACCCATGATGCCACGGGAGACTGCGGCAGAGCGCCTGCCTGCATAGGCCCTTGCGCCCGCCTCAGGCAAGCACGCAGGCCTCCTCGAAGGGCAGGCGCTTGTCGCGTGGTTGCAGCGCCGAAGCGTCGCCATAGCCAAGATTGCATAGGAAATTGGACTTCCAGCGGCCGTCCGGGAAGAAGGCGGCGTCGACCTCGGCCTGGTTGAAGCCCGACATCGGCCCGCAGTCGAGCCCCAGTGCGCGTGCCGCAATCATTAGGTAGGCGCCCTGCAGCGAACCGTTGCGAAATGCATTCGCCTCAATCGCCTTCGGCTTGCCGGCGAACCACGAACGCGCATCGGCGTGCGGGAAGAGGCGGGGGAGTTCCTCGTAGAACTCCGTGTCGTAGGCGACGATCGCGGTAACCGGCGCCTGCATGGTCTTCTCGACGTTGCCCTCCATCAGCGCCTGCCTCAGCTTTTCCTTGCCCTCGCGCGAACGGACGAAGACGACGCGCATGGGCTGCTGGTTGGCGCTCGTGGGGCCCATCTTGGCCAGGTCGTAGACCTGCTGCAGCAGATCGTCGCTCACCTCGCGGCCCTGCCAGGCCTTGTGTGTGCGGGCTTGGCGAAAGATCATGTCGAGCGCCTCGTCGTTGAGCATAGCGGTCATGAATTCGTCCTTTCGGCGCGGTTCGATTTTGCGATGGTAGGGAGATTTCGTTCATGAATTGCGTGCATAAACTGGCGCGCAGGCATGACGCTGTCCAGTCACGCGGGAAAAGGAGGCATCAGCCGACAATGCGCGGATTTCCGGCGGCAACGGCCATCGACGCGCTTCGGGGGCTTGCGCTGTCCCTCGCCGTGTTCTGGACGGCCGGCGCCGGATTCACGGACCCGGCCGTGGCCCAGACATCGGCGGAGAACGGCGCGGTCGTGCTGATGTACCACCGTGTCGGCGACAGCCGTTATCCCAGCACGAACGTGACGATTCCCCAGTTCGAAGCTCATCTGGCCGAGCTCCAGAAAGACCGCTACCACGTCATGCCCCTGCCGGAGATCGTAGCGGCCATCGACCAGGGTCGGCCGCTGCCGGCGCGCACCGTGGCGATCACCTTCGACGACGCCTACCGCTCGATCCTGGAGCATGCCTGGCCGCGGCTCGAGGCGCGCGGGCTTGCTTTCACCCTGTTCGTGGCGACCGATCCTGTGGACCGGGGCGTCTCCGGCTATCTCACGTGGGACGAATTGCGCATGCTCGAGCGCCACGAATTGGTGACCATCGGCAGCCAGACTGCCACGCACCCGCACCTGCCGCTTATCTCGAAAACCCGCGTGGAGACCGAGTTCGCGGCCTCGCAAGCGCGCTTCCGGGCCGAGCTCGGAACGGCGCCGACGCTGATCGCCTACCCCTACGGCGAGTACGATTCGCAGGTGAAGGCCCTGGCGCGCCAGGCCGGATTCACCGCCGGCTTCGGCCAGCACTCCGGCGTCGTGGCGCGCGCCAGCGATCTCTTCGCGCTGCCGCGCTTCGCCTTCAACGAGGACTTCGCCGACATGGAGCGCTTTGCGCTGGCGGTAAACGCGCTGCCGTTGCCGGTCACCGAGGTGGTGCCGGAAAGCCCGGTGCTAAGCGACGAACGCAACCCGCCGCATTACGGCTTCACGGTCGATCCGGGCATCGGCCCGCCCGCATCCATCAACTGCTACGCCAGCGGATTCGGCAAGGTGCGCACCGAGACGCTGGGTCAGCGCGTGGAAGTGAGGATCGGCCAGCCTTTGCCGTCGGGCCGCACGCGGGTCAACTGCACCCTGCACGCCGGCGAAGGCCGCTGGCGGTGGCTGGGGCGTCAGTTCCTGGTCCCATAGCTGATTTGCACCTCGTCGACGTTCGGGTCGAAAGCCAGCTCGCGGGCCACGGAATGCGGGTCGAGCGTGGCGTCGTCCAGCGCCCGCAGCTCGTTACTGCGTATCAGGCCTCTCAGCTTGCGCACGTAGGCCTCACCCTCCTCGGAATAGCGCAGCAGCGTGCCAGCGAGTTGATACCCGTCCAGCCGCTTGCTCTCGGCCTGCGCGGCGGCGCGGCGGGCGCGCAGCTCAGCATAGGAGCGGTGGGTGTTGAGGTTGCGCAGGTAAGACCGGATGCCGGCCAGCAGGTTGGGATAGGCCCTGACGCGAAAGCCCGCGTCGTCGCTCACCCCCGTGGGCTGCAGACCGGCTTGCTCGTCGCGCCACGTCCGTTGGCCGAAAAGCGCGTTGCCGCCGCTGGCGAAGCGCGAGGTTCCCCAGCCGCTCTCCTGGATCGACTGGGCGATCGCGAGGCTTGGCGGCACCGCGTCGACGCGCTTCAGCAGACGCTCGGTGCCTACGAGGTCGAGGTCCGCGTCCTCCAGACCGTATTGCTCGGCAAGCACGTGGAACCACCTCGCGTTGGCCGAGGCCGGCGCTTCGCCGTCGGCGATCTTCTGCCGATTTTCGACGAGCCGGCGGCGCTGCGCGCGCACTTCTTCGTTCGCCTTGAGCACGAGCGGCAGAATCGTGCGGATGAAGATGCGCTTGCGCAGCTCGATCTCCGGAACATCGCGAAGATCCTGCGGCAGTTCGCGCGCGAACACGCGCGGCACCGCTGCGACGCCCTCGCGCACCGGATCGAGCCTGTAGTCGACCAGCTCGTAATAATCGACGAGGCTCTCGGCCGCGTCGGGCAGCACCACGCGCGCATCGAGCGCGCCGGACAGGCCCGCCGCCGGATCGCCAAGCGCCGGAAGCTGTGCGCTCGCGCCGGTGCGCTCGGGTGCGAGCAAGGCAAGCTCGCGCGCCTCCTCGACCATGCGCCAGGAAAGGAAAACGATCGCCATCGCCGCGGCGCAGAGCACCGCGCCCGCAACCGTTGCGTTGCGGCCGGTCCCGCCAGCACTGATAGATGTCACGAAGCTCGGGCCTCCCCTGCCTGTGCCCAACCCTTGCCGCCCGCCGCGCCACGGCTACATGGCGTATGCGCAGCGTTTATCCGCCGGCCCGGACCTCCCAACATCCCGCCGGCGGAGCCATTATAGCACGAAATTTCTTGACGCGAGGCAAAGGCCCGAAGTCAGACGACCGGGCGCACCTCGTTGACCTCGGGAATGTAGTGACGCAGAAGATTTTCGATGCCCATCTTCAGAGTCGCCGTCGAGCTTGGACAGCCGGCGCACGCGCCCTGCATATGCAGGTAGACCACGCCGTCCTCGAAGCCGTGGAAGA
>JAWVYK010000225.1:0-4243 GCA_033722755.1 Rhodovibrionaceae bacterium
CGCGGCGAGCAGGTGGAGGAGGCCGGACCCTCGATCCCGGTCGAGGTTCTTGGCCTGCAGGGCACGCCGCACGCCGGCGATGACCTGGTGGTGGTCGAAAGCGAGGCCCGCGCCCGCGAGATCGCGGAATTCCGCAGCGAGCAGCGCCGCGCCCAGCAGATCGCGGCCAGCGGCCGCGGCTCGCTGGAGCAGATGCTCTCCAAGATCAAGGAGGGCGAATCCAAGGAGGTGCCGCTGGTCATCAAGTCCGACGTGCAGGGCTCGGTGGAGGCCATCGTCGGCGCGCTGGAGCGGCTGTCGACCGACGAGGTGGCGGTGCGCGTCCTGCATACCGGCGTCGGCGGCATAAACGAATCCGACATCACGCTGGCGCGGGCGTCCGATGCCCTGGTGATCGGCTTCAACGTGCGCGCCAACCCGCAGGCCCGCGAAATGGCCCGGCGCGACGACGTGGAGATCCGCTACTACTCGATCATCTACAACGTGATCGACGACGTGAAGGCGGCCATGGAAGGTATGCTGTCGCCGGAAACCCGCGAGAACTACCTTGGGTATGCGGAAATCCGCCAGGTCTTCTCGATCACCAAGGTCGGCAAGGTCGCCGGCTGCATGGTGACCGACGGCGTGGTGCGCCGTGGCGCCAAGGTGCGGTTGCTGCGCGACGATGTGGTGATCCACGAAGGCACGCTGAAATCGCTCAAGCGCTTCAAGGACGAAGTCAAGGAAGTGCGCGAGGGTTATGAATGCGGCATGGCCTTCGAAAACTACGACGACATCCGCGAAGGCGACCGGATCGAGTGCTTCGAGTTGCAGGAGGTGGCGCGCGCCCTGGAGAGCTGAGGCCCGCCGCACGGTCCCGGCATCGCCGCTGCCGATTTGCCTCGCGAGGGAGAATTTCGCCCAGATGGTTCGACACGCCGGCAAAGCGCTGAGCCAGCGCCAACTGCGCGTGGGCGAGGCTCTGCGCCATGCGCTTTCCCATATTCTGCAGCGCGGCCATTTCCGCGATCCCGTGCTTTCCGCAGCCCCGGAAATCACGGTAACCGAGGTGCGTGTCAGCCCCGATCTGAAGAACGCCACCGCATTCGTCGTTCCCCTGGCCGGCCGCGACGGACCGGCCGTGGTGGCGGCGCTGAACCGGGCGCAGGGCTATCTGCGCAATCTGCTCGGCGACGAGGTCGAGCTGCGCTTCCTGCCGCGCGTCGATTTCGAGCTCGACCGCAGCTTCGATCAGGCCGAGCGCATCGACTCGCTGCTCAATCAGCCGCGCGTGCGCGCCGATCTCGACACACCGGGCGATGCGCCCGAAGGCGCAGAGCCGCAGGAGAACGGCGACGATGGCGCGTAAGCGGAAAGGCAAGCCGATCGACGGCTGGCTGGTGATCGACAAACCGGGCGGCCCGACCTCGGCGCAGGTGGTGAACGCGGTGCGCCGCATCACCGGCGCGGCCAAGCTGGGCCACGCCGGCACGCTGGATCCCTTGGCGACGGGGATCCTGCCGGTGGCGCTGGGCGAGGCGACCAAGACCATCGCCTACGTCATGGAGGGCGCCAAGCGCTATCGCTTCACCTTGCGCTGGGGCCGCGCGACGACGACCGACGACACCGAAGGCGAGGTGCTGGAGGAAAGCGACCGCCGGCCGTCGCGCGAGGAAATCGAAGCGGCCCTGCCCCGCTTCATCGGCGAGATCGAACAGGTTCCGCCGCGGTTTTCCGCCATCAAGGTGGAGGGCAAGCGCGCCTACGACCTGGCCCGCGAGGGCGAAGAGGTCGAGCTCGCGGCGCGGCACGTGCGTATCGACAGCCTGAGCCTGGCCGCCATGGACGATGCCGATCATGCGACCTTCCACGTCGCCTGCGGCAAGGGCGCCTACATGCGTGCGTTGGCCCGCGATCTGGGCGCCGCTCTCGGCGTGCCGGCGCACATCTCCGCGCTGCGCCGCACGGCGGTCGGTCCCTTCGACGAGGACGACGCGATTTCTCTGGATTCTCTGAAAGCTCTTGGGCATAGTGCCGCCGCCCTGGAGCATGTGCTCCCGGTCGGAGCCGCGCTGGACGACATCCCGGCACTGGCTCTGACGGAGACCGAGGCGATCCGCCTCAGACACGGACAATCCGTGTCGATGCTTGCGAGGGCCAATCTCGAGCGGGTTCGCGAGCTTTCGCAAGGCGCCATCGTTTGCGCCAAGCTCAAGGATCAGCCGGTGGCTCTGGCCAAGTTCGAGGCGGGCGACTTGCGCCCGGTGCGCGTATTGAACCTCCAGCATGAGAGAGGATGACTTAGGACGATGTCGATTACCATTGAGCGCAAGGCCGAGCTGGCCAAGGAATTCGGCAAGGCCGATGGCGACACCGGCTCGCCGGAGGTTCAGGTTGCGATCCTGACCGAGCGGATCAGGAACCTGACCGAGCATCTGCAGACGCACAAGAAGGACTTCCACTCCCGTCGTGGCCTGTTGGTCATGGTGGGCCAGCGCCGGCGTCTGCTGGATTACATAAAACGCAAGAACGAGGCGAACTATAAAGGCCTCATCGAAAGTCTCGGCATTCGCCGCTAAGCAGCGTTTTGAACACCGCGGAATCGCCACGCCCTATCGCTGGAGACAGTCTGCCGCACCGCCGCCAAGGCGCTGCGGCGCGGGCCTGTGGGCGACTCCCGGTTGCGACGCTTGCGGCCGCGGCCGCCGGGATACACCAATGGAGAAGGCGCGCCGTCGACCGGCCGGCGCGGCGCCGCCTTCGGGCCGGGCCGTCGTAAGCGGCGCCGGGCCGCGGATGGGAGCCCGCCGGGCTCTGCCTCCGCGCCGCCTTGCGCCTTTTGCGTGGGTCCGGTCGTCACACGAGCCGGCCGACAGGAGTCATTGACGATTATGTTCGATATCCATCGTAAGGAAATCCAGTGGGGCGGACGCACGCTGACGCTGGAAACCGGGCGCATTGCCCGGCAGGCCGACGGCGCCGTTCTGGCCCGTTACGGCGACACCGTGGTGCTCTGCACCGCCACCGGGGCAAAACAGCCGCGCGTCGGGATCGATTTCTTTCCGCTGACCGTGAACTATCAGGAAAAGACCTTCGCCGCCGGCAAGATCCCGGGCGGCTTCTTCAAGCGCGAGGCGCGGCCCAGTGAAAAGGAGACGCTCACCTCGCGGCTGATCGACCGTCCCATTCGCCCGCTGTTCGCCAAGGGCTACAAGAACGAGACGCAGGTTATCTGCACCGTGCTCAGCCACGACATGGAGAACGATCCCGACATCGTGGCGATGGTGGGCGCAAGCGCGGCTCTGACGATTTCCGGCATGCCTTTTCTGGGGCCGATCGGCGGAGCGCGCGTCGGCTATATCAACGGCGAATACGTGCTCAACCCGCGCCTCGACGAAATGCCGAACACCGACCTCGACCTGATCGTCGCCGGCACCAAGGAAGGCGTTCTGATGGTCGAATCGGAAGCCCAGGAGCTGTCCGAGGACATCATGCTGGGCGCCGTCCAGTTCGGTCACGACGAAATGCAGGCGGTGATCGACATGATCATCTCGCTGGCCGAGGATTGCGCCAAGGAGCCGTGGGACGTCGAGCCCCCGGCGCCGGAGGTGGAGACCGTTCGCGAGAAGCTGATCGAGGCGGTGGGCGGCGACCTGCGCGCGGCCTACAAGGAGGCCGACAAGGTGACGCGCCAGGATATGGTGGCCGCCGCCAAGGACAAGGCCTACGACCTGCTGGCCGAAAACGAGGCCGAACTGGCGGTCGCCCCGGGCGTGCTCAAGCAGCTTGAGAGCGACATCGTCCGCGGCGCCATTTTGGAGACCGGAAAGCGCATCGACGGCCGCGACACGCGCACCGTCCGGCCCATCGAATGCGAGGTCGGCGTTCTGCCCCGCGCGCACGGCTCGGCGCTGTTCACCCGCGGCGAGACGCAGGCCTTCGTGGCGACCACGCTGGGCACCGGCCAGGACGAGCAGATCGTCGACGCGCTGGAGGGCGAATTTCGCGAGCACTTCATGCTGCACTACAACTTCCCGCCCTACTCGGTCGGCGAAGCCGGGCGCATGGGCCCTCCGGGCCGCCGCGAGATCGGCCACGGCAAGCTCGCTTGGCGCGCCGTGCGCCCGCTGCTGCCGGTGAAGGAGGACTTCCCCTACACCATCCGCGTGGTCTCCGAGATCACCGAATCGAACGGCTCGTCCTCGATGGCGACCGTTTGCGGCACCTCGCTGTCGCTGATGGACGCCGGCGTTCCGCTGCCCCG
>JAWVYK010000226.1:0-4236 GCA_033722755.1 Rhodovibrionaceae bacterium
CCGAGGTGGTTGCCTTCTGCCGCAAGCACGGCATCTACCTGATATCGGACATCGCCTATGCCGAGGTCTATTTCGAAGGCCCGCCGCCGCCTTCGGTGTTGCAGGTGCCGGGCGCGCGCGAGGTGGCGGTGGAGTTCTATTCCCTCTCCAAGACTTACTCCATGCCGGGCTGGCGGATCGGCTTCTGCGCCGGCAACAGCAAGCTCATCGAAGCGCTGGCGCGGGTGAAGAGCTATGTCGATTACGGCGCCTTCACGGCGATTCAGGTGGCCGCGACGGCGGCGCTTAACGGCCCTCAGGACTGCGTCGACGAAATGCGCGAACGGTACCGCAGCCGCCGGGACGTTCTCGTCGACGGGCTGATCGCTTCCGGCTGGGAAACTCCGCGGCCGCCGGCCACGATGTTTGTCTGGGCGCCGGTGCCACGGGCGCTGGGCACTCTGGGCTCGCTCGAATTCTCCAAGCTGCTGCTCGAAGAAGCTCAGGTGGCTGTTGCACCGGGCGTTGGTTTCGGCGAATACGGCGAAGGCTTCGTCCGGCTGGGACTCGTCGAGAACGAGCACCGTACGCGCCAGGCGGTGCGCAACATCAAGGCCTTCTTGCGCAAGGTCACTTCAGGCGAGCCGACGGGCGGCGCGGACCAAGGCGAAGACAGGAAGCGAGTGGCATTTTGAGCGACGCGATACGCATCGCGGTGGCCGGCCTGGGAACGGTTGGCGCCGGCACCGTCCAACTGATCCAGGAACATGCCGAGCTGATCGCCCAGCGCGCCGGCAGGCCGGTGCTCTTGAGCGCCGTCTCGGCGCGCGATCGGCGCAAGGACAGGGGCCTGGACTTGACCGGCGTGCGCTGGTTCGAGGACGCGCTGGCGATGGCGGCCGATCCCGAGATCGAAGTGCTGATCGAACTCATCGGCGGGGCGGAGGGTGCGGCGCGCGAGGTGGTGGAAACCGCGCTGGCCAACGGCAAGCACGTGATCACCGCCAACAAGGCGCTGTTGGCCCATCATGGAGCCGAGCTGGCGCGCGCGGCAGAGGCCGGCGGCGGTGTCCTCGCCTACGAAGCGGCGGTTTGCGGCGGTATCCCGATCATCAAGACGCTGCGCGAGGGACTGGCGGGCAACCGGATCGAGCGGATCTACGGAATCCTGAACGGCACCTGCAACTATATCCTGACCACGATGCGCGAGACCGGGCGCGAGTTCGGCGAGGTGCTGGCCGAAGCCCAGCAACTGGGCTACGCAGAGCTCGACCCCTCGTTCGACGTCGACGGCGTGGATGCGGCGCACAAGCTGGCCATCCTCACCGCGCTCGCCTACGGCTGCGAGACCGATTTCGAGGGCATGCACGTCGAGGGCATACGCGGAATTTCAGCGTTGGACATCGACTATGCCGACCGGCTGGGTTACCGCATCAAGCTGCTCGGCATCGCGCGACGTACCGACGGCGGCATCGAGCAGCGCGTGCATCCCTGCATGGTCGCGAAAGACACCCCCATCGCCCACGTCGAAGGCGTCTTCAATGCGGTCATGGCTGAGGGCGACTTCGTCGGCTCCATAATGTCGGAGGGCGCGGGCGCGGGGGCGGGCCCCACGGCCTCGGCGGTCGTCGCCGACCTGATCGACATCGCCCGCGGCAGCCGCATGCCCTGCTTCGCGGTGGCCGCCAGCAAGCTGGAGCGCCTGCCCTCGCTTCCCTTAGAGGCGCACGAGGGCAGCTACTACATGCGGCTCATGTGCATCGACCGACCCGGCGTTGTCGCGGATGTGACGGCGACCCTGCGGGACTACGAAATCTCCGTCGAATCGATGCTGCAGCGCGGCCGCGCGCCCGGCGAGGCGGTGCCCGTCGTGATCGTCACGCACGAGACCCGGGAATCGTCGATGCGGGCAGCGCTCGAGCAAATCGACCGATTGGAAACGGTGCTGGAGCCGCCGCGGATGATCCGCATCGAGGATCTCTGAGGCCGACGGCGGCCTCTGGGCCCAGTGGCGGGCACTTGAGCGCTGCAGGCGAATCCGGCATTCATGACCGGAATCTGATAAGCAGGAAAGCCGAATCGAGGGAGGGCGTCATGGCCGAGACCACCTGGATGGAACGCAATCTGGCGCTGGATGCCGTGCGGGTGACGGAAGCCGCGGCGCTGGCAGCCTCGCGGCTGATGGGCCGCGGTGACGAGAAGGCCGCCGACCAGGCCGCCGTCAACGCCATGCGCGAGGCGCTGAACGCGCTGCCCATCGACGGCACGGTGGTGATCGGGGAGGGCGAGCGCGACGAGGCGCCCATGCTCTACATCGGCGAGAAGGTGGGCTCGGGCGGCAAGGCCATCGACATCGCGCTGGATCCGCTGGAAGGCACGACCATCACCGCCAAGGGTGGGCAGAACGCGCTGGCCGTCGTCGCAATGGCCGAGGCCGGCGGCTTCCTCAATGCCCCGGATGTCTACATGGACAAGATCGCCATCGGCGGCGGCTTCCCGGAAGGGGTGGTCGACCTCGACGCGGAGCCCGGCGACAACCTGCGCGAGCTGGCAAAGGCCAAGCAGGTGCAGGTGGAGGACCTCGTGGTCTGCATCCTCGACCGGCCGCGGCACGGCGAGTTGATCGGCAAGGTGCGCGAAGCCGGCGCCCGGATCATGCTGATCTCCGACGGTGACGTCTCCGGGGTGATCGCGACCAGCCGCTTCAACAGCGGCGTCGACATCTACATGGGCAGCGGCGGCGCGCCCGAGGGCGTTCTCGCCGCCGCGGCGCTGCGCTGCATCGGCGGTCAGATGCAGGGGCGTCTGCTGTTCCGCAACGACGACGAGCGCAGCCGCGCCAACAAATGGGGCATCAACGACCTGGACCTGAAATACGGTCTGCACGACCTCGCCAACGGCGATGTCATGTTCGCGGCCACCGGCGTGACGGACGGCGCCATGCTGAAAGGCGTGCGCCGCTTCCACGAGGGCGGGCGCACCCATTCCATGGTCATGCGCTCGAAGACCGGCACGGTGCGCCTGATCGAGGCGCACCACAATTTCAGCCGCAAGACCTGGTACCAGGATCTGGGTGGCTGAGCAGATCGCATAGGGCTCCAATTGACCGTGCACGCAGCGCAGGATAGCGACACCGAAGCCGAGGCCTGTTTCCTCGGCGTCTCCAGCTCCTACACAGGCAAGCGCTGGCTGGCCAGGCAAGGCGACTCGCGCCTCGCGCTCGCTCTGGCGCAGCAGCTGCAGGTGCCCGAAATGGTCGCGCGCGTGCTCGCCGGTCGCGGCATCACGCTCGAGCAGGCGGACAGTTTCCTCAATCCCAGTCTGCGCGAGAGCCTTCCCGACCCGTCCGAATTTCAGGATATGGACAAGGCGGCCGAGCGCGTCGCCGCAGCCGTGATGGGCGGCGAGACCGTCGCCATCTTCGGCGACTACGACGTCGACGGTGCGACCTCCAGCGCGCTGCTCGACCGCTTCCTCAGGCAGGCCGGCGCAAAGCCGCTGGTGTATATCCCGGATCGCATCGCCGAGGGCTACGGCCCGAACGCGGCCGCGTTGGAGAAGTTGCGCGCCGCCGGGGCCGGCATGGTGATCACGGTCGATTGCGGAACAACCGCACATGAGCCTCTGGCGAGTGCGGCCGCCAAGGGCCTGGACGTCGTCGTCGTCGACCATCACGTGGCCGAGCCGTCGCTGCCGACGGCCTATGCGGTGGTCAATCCCAACAGGCTCGACGATGACTGCGGCTATGGGCAACTCGCCGCCGTCGGCGTGACCTTCCTGCTGTGCGTTGCAGTCAATCGGCTGCTTCGTCAGGCCGGGTGGTTCGGCGAGGGCCGCCGGGAACCCGATTTGCTGCGCCTGGTCGATCTCGTGGCGCTGGGCACGGTCTGCGATGTGGTCCCGCTCACCGGCGTAAACCGCGTTTTCGTGGCCCAGGGGCTGCGGGTGATGGCCTCGCGGGCAAATGCCGGGATCTCTGCGTTGGCGGACGTGGCGCGGGTGGACGAGCGGCTGTCGGCCTATCATCTGGGCTTCGTCCTGGGGCCGCGGGTCAACGCCGGGGGACGGGTTGGCCGGGCCGACCTGGGCGCGCGCATCCTGGCCAGCGACGACCCCACGCAGGCCGAGCAGATGGCGCGCGAGCTCGACGGCTACAACGTCGAGCGCAAGGCCCTGGAGGATGCCGTCCTGCAGCAGGCGCTGGCGCAGGCCGAGGCCGCGCAGCCGCACGGCATCGTTGCGGTTGCGGGTCGAGGC
>JAWVYK010000227.1:0-4146 GCA_033722755.1 Rhodovibrionaceae bacterium
ACTCGAAAATTCCGCGTTCCGGAACGATGATGACGTCGCCGTCCTGTAGAAAGAGCGGGGGCGGAAGTGCCTTGCCGTCTTCTACCGCGTCGTAGTTGAAGACGTGGAGGGCACCGCCCTCAGCGCCATGCCGCCTTACCTGAATTCGCTTCCGCGCGGCGAATACCCCAGGCCCTCCGGCAAGCGACAGCGCCTGGAGCACCGTAAGTGGCTTACCTTCCTCGAAGGCAAAACGTCCAGGCTGAGCAACTTCGCCGAGCACGTAAAACGAGGGCAGAAGAATTTCTTCCTGCATGCCGACAGCGAGAAGCGAGACGGTCACAGTGGGCGGCTCAATAAAATCCTTTGCCAGCCGCTGGCGTATGAGAGACTGCACCGCTTCCGGTGTTCGTCCGGCCGCCTCGATCGTCCCGGCAAGTGGCATTGATATCTTGCCATCGGGTCGCACGAGCACCTGGCGGTTCAGCGACGGGTCCTCCAGCACACTGATTTCGAGCTGGTCACCAGGCGCCAAGGTATAGTCCTCAGCAGCCTCGGTCTGCGCCTGAGCCAACCCAGCCATGCAAAAGAGCGAGATTAGGCCTGCCAGAAGATACCGCAGCATTTCCCCTCCTGAATGCGCTGTCAACTCGCCTCGTAGATCGGAAAATACACGCAATATGTTCGCACGTCGATGCTGATCGTCTTTGCTCTCTCCGACTGCAAAGGCATAAAACCCATACATCAAGTCGGACCACTCCAAGGGGGCTGGCTCATCGCTTGACTACACCTTCTGCGGCAGGGGCGCGCCTTACATTCGCTGGGAAGACGCCCAGCGCGACCACGCCGACGACATGGCCCTTCACCGCGAAGCAGCGCCTTCGGGTTTCGTTGGCAGGGAGAAAGAAACGAGGACATTCTCGAGCAAAGTTCATTTGCTCTGAGATGGGGCGTGTCCCCCGGCTTATGCCGGGGGACTTCCGATTGTCGGCGTGACACGCTAACCTAGGTCGAAGCCGAAATCCGTTATATTTATTTCCGGTATTTCAGCATTCGCAACCGGCGCAAACGGTTCCAGATCCGGCGCAAACTGTTCCAGAAGGTATTCCCGGAGGCTCAATGCTTGAAACTGTGGCACTGCCAGTTCGGGAAAGCCAAGAGACTCCGCCGAAAACTCTGGAAATTCTACGGGCTCAAACCCTCGCAATTCCAAAGGTTCCGGCAAATGCTCCCTAACACTGTCGAGTGCCTGCTCTGCCAGTAGAAATGATTCTGACCTGCCCAGCATGAACTGCGCCAATAGCGGGACAGTTTCTGGTTTGCCCATAGGTGTTGCCCTCCTGCTCGATTATGGGTCTCTTTATGATAAAATGAATCGGAAGCGGGACCAAGAGGAATCCACCCTCGCCTAAGCCGATATCCCCATTTAGCTTGCCTGCTGCGCGCATATGCACACCAAACGTGCTTCTCCAAGCGATTTTCGTACCGTTCGTCGCCGCTGCCTAGATCTACAAATATCTGGCAGCATGCAGTAAGCTGAGCTAAATCCATAAAAGGACATAAACGGAATTGTTAGCGTGACGGGAGAGAGCCGCAAAATTCTGCATTTGTCGGCGGATTACCCGGACCCGCTCATGCCGCGAAAGACGCGGGCCGTTGCGAACCTGCTCGAACTTGTGCCGGAGCATAAGCATCACGTTTACTCGCTCAACCGTGTCGGCTGGCGTGCCGGAATCCACGCGCTCTATTTCACCGACGCCGGCGGCGAGGGGCATCGAGCTATCGCATACGGGGCGCCGCCCAAAGGCATCTTTCTAAAGCGCTACCTCGATCAGGTGGCGGACTGGCTCCTAGAGGACCTTGACCGGCACGACATTCAGCCCGATCTCGTTCATGCTCACAAGCTCTCTGTTGAAGGTCTCATCGGCTTTTCCGTGGCGCAGAGACTAGGTGTTCCTCTTGTCATCTCCGTCCAGGGAAACAGCGACCTCAAAATAATCAGAGTTCGACGCGACTTGGTGCGCTTATGGAAGCTGATTTGGCAGGAGGCGGCCGTCGCCTTCCCATTCGCTCCCTGGGCAGCCGAACGCTTGGACAGATTGCTTGGGGCGAGACAGGCGCCGACGATTCTTCTTCCCTGTCCAACCCCGGCCGATCGCCTGCTTTCCCCTCGGATTGCAGGCCCCATCTTCCGATCGGCCTTCAATCTATCCGATCACCGGGTCAAGAATGCGAAGGGACTGATCAGGGCGGTTATGCTAGCGAGCCGCGACGTGCCGGAAGTTCGCCTCGAGATCATTGGCGGCGGTGATCCGACCGCCTTTGCTGAGCTCGAGGCACTAGTGGCTCGACTCACGCCGGGGCGGGTGCGATTTGTCGGAGCGGTGCCAAACTCGACTATCCAGGACCTTTTCAATGCCTCCTGTGCCTTCGCCCTTCCTTCGTATCGCGAGAGCTTCGGGATGGTCTTCGCAGAGGCTCTTTTGGCAGGCTGCCCTTGCCTGGTTCCGCGGGGGTGGGGAATCGACGGCTATTTTTCCGGCGCAACGGCGCTGCTCGCAGTCGACGCTCATGATGCGCGCGAGATCGCAGACGGCCTGGTACGGCTCGCACGGGAAGAGATCGGATTCAAGAATCGGCTCGCGCATCTTTTAGAAATCGGTGCGCTGGACCGATTCCGCCGCGTCGCGATCGCCGAAGTCTACCGCTCCGGACTGACAGAGGCCTTGTCGAGTACTGGCTTGGCTGACCATCGGTCCCGCGGCTTAGGGAAAGGAAGTATGCTGGGGGAGCCAGCGGAGCGGGATTGAAAGCGGCTCACCGACCATCGGGGAGCCGATATAGATCACTGTGCCAAGCGAGAGTATTTTAAGGCCTCAGGAGTCGAATATGATTCAATCCTCAGTTGTATCGTGTTATACTCACGCGGTCCGAAGAGTCGGATGTGTAAGTCGAGTATATTTGCCATGTTTAGTTCTCATCGATGGCACTTTCTAGCGCTCTTCATCGCTATTGGTGTTGCAATTACTGTACCGACTACTTCCGGAATCGCCGCCGATTGGTTTTGGGAGAGGGTGCCGCCGCAAATCGACCAGGGGTCGCGCACGAACGCCATGCGGATCGTAGTGCAGGCACGCAGCGGTGACCGCGACCTCTTTCTCGCGACCACACGCGCTCGAAAAGTTCTTGCCCAATGGCGTACTGAAATCGAGGCTGCGGCCCGGAATGCCAAGATCAACGAGGCACTGATTGCGGCGCTTGTCATGATCGAATCCGGTGGGAACCCTGATGCGAAGAGCCGCAAGGGAGCGCTCGGCCTTGGTCAGCTGATGCCTGAAACAGCGCGCCGATATGGCGTGCGCAACAGTCTTAATCCCCGCGAGAACCTACGAGGATCTGCCGCCTACTTGTCCGATCTCATTGACATGTTCCGGGGCGACCTTGTCTTGGCGCTCGCGGCGTACAACTCCGGTGAAGGAACAGTCTTGAGATATCAAGGCGTTCCGCCCTATCCGGAAACCCGTGCCTACGTTCCTCGCGTGCTTGAGGCTTTCGAGGCGGCCGGGAGACTCTGCTCACCACCTCCTCGGGCAGCGCGAAGGCGATGCCATTTGCCGGCCGTCTTGAGATAACGCGACACTTAAAGAAACGGTTGGGCTAGATCTTCTGTCCCGGAGTGCGGTGATGTAGGCACTCAGTAGATTCTTAGAGACGCTGCATCCTACGCACCGTAACCAGCTAATTCGGAGGAATAGGCCACGCCAGCGCGGATAAACTGAGCGCTGAACGGTTCATGCGATCACAACCAGATATTTTTTTCTGGGCCTCCCATCGCCCCGCTCCGCAACGACGCGGCATCCCGTCGTCCGCCCCGCTCACGGCCGCAAATCGAACCGCCACACCGTATCATCGGTCTTGTCGTAGCCAAAGTTCCGATCGCGGACCTCGTCGTAGTACGAGGCGACCTCCGTATTCGCGCCGACGTCGAGGCCGAGATGCTCGACCGTGAGCTTGCCCAGCGCCGCCAGCAGGTCGTAAGCTGCGACATCCTCGGTGCGTTGCGCCCGGATCAGCTCGACCCGGGCGTTGAGAACCTCCTGCTCGGCGTCGAGCACGTCGATCGTGGTGCGCGCGCCAACCTTCGCCTCCTCGGCCACGCCCTCGAAA
>JAWVYK010000228.1:0-4132 GCA_033722755.1 Rhodovibrionaceae bacterium
GAGGATTATCAGGAGGGCTACCGGGCTTTTGTTGAAAAGCGCAAGCCTCAATTTAAAGGACGCTAAAATGGCAACAATAGAAACCAACAGATCCGGCCCGCTGGCCGGATTGAAGGTCATCGAACTCGCCCACATCATGGCGGGCCCGGTGTGCGGACTTATGCTCGCGGACCTTGGCGCGGACGTCGTGAAGGTGGAGAAGGTGCCGGGCGGCGACGACACGCGGCGCATGACCCCGCCGACGCTGGACGGCGAATCGGCGGCCTTCATGATGATGAACCGCAACAAGCGCGGCATGGCGGTGGACCTGAAGAACCCGGATGGCGTGGCCGTCGTTCGCCGGCTGCTGAAGGAGGCCGACGTCGTCATCGAGAACTACCGGCGCGGCACCATGGAGCGCCTGGGTCTCGGCTACGAAACGCTCAACGCCGACAATCCCGGCCTTATCTATGCCGAGCTTTCCGGCTTCGGGCGCACCGGACCTTATGGCGAGCGCGGCGGCTTCGACCTGATCGCGCAGGGGATGAGCGGGCTGATGTCGATCACCGGCGAAGGCCCGGGCCGGCCGCCGGTCAAGGTCGGCGCGCCGGTCACCGACATCACCGCCGGCATCCTGGCCGCGCTCGGCATCGTCTCGGCGCTGGTTTCGCGCGGTCGCACCGGCCGGGGCCAAAAGGTCGACACATCGCTGTTCGAGGCCGGCATCACGCACACCTACTGGCAATCGGCGATCTGCCTGGCCACCGGCGTCTCGCCGGAGGCCATGGGCTCGGCACATCCGCTGAACGCGCCCTACCAGGCCTTCGAGACCGCCGACGGCTACATCAACATCGGCGCGGCCAACCAGGCCAATTGGGAGCGGTTGCTCGACGTCCTGGGCGCAGCGGAGCTGAAGGACGACAGCCGTTTCGCCGACAACGCCGGGCGCATGGCGCACCTGGACGAGCTGGTCGATGAGCTGAACCGGCATTTCCGGGACGACACCACCGCCGAGTGGCTGTCCCGCCTGGAGGCCGCCGGCGTGCCCGCGGGGCCCGTGCTGACCATCAAGGAGATGCACGAGGATTCGCAGACGCTGGCCCGCGAAATGGTGACAGAGGTGACGCACAGCCGGCTGGGCAAGGTGAAAACGCTGGGCCTGCCGGTCAAGCTGTCCGGCACGCCGGGCGGCCTTCGCCGTGGCGCGCCGGTCTATGGCGAGCACAGCCGCGAGGTATTGGCCGAGGCCGGCTGGTCCGCCGAGGAGATCGAAGGTTTGATCCAATCCGGCGCCGTCGTCGCGGCCGAGCAGGCATAGAAAGGGATATCCGGAATGGACATGGACTACCGAAATCTGGGGGTCAGCGGGCTCAAGGTCTCGCCGATCTGCCTGGGCACCATGATGTTCGGCGGGCCCACGGACGAGGAGGAAGCCGCCCAGATCATCGACCACGCCCGCAACGCCGGCGTCAACTTCATCGACATCGCGGACATGTATAACGCCGGCAAGTCCGAGGAAATCGTCGGCCGCGCTCTGGCCAAGGACCGCGAGTCCTGGGTGGTGGCCACGAAGGTCGGCAACCCGATGGGCGAGGGTCCGAACCAGCGCGGGCTTTCGCGCGCCTATGTCATTCGCGCCTGCGAGGCCAGCCTGGCGCGCCTGGCCATGGATCACGTCGACATCTACTACCTGCACACCGAGGACCACGACACGCCGCTGGAAGAGACCGTCTCCGCCCTGGAGCACCTGTGGCGGGCCGGCAAGATCCGCTATGTCGGCGTCTCCAACTTTCGCGCCTGGCGCATCGCCGAGCTCACCTGGCTGATGCGCGAGGCCGGCATGGGCGAGCCGGTCGTCTGCCAACCGTACTACAACGCCATGAACCGCATGCCGGAGGTGGAGATCCTGCCCGCCTGCGCCCACTACGGCATCGGCGTGGTGCCCTTCAGCCCGCTGGCGCGCGGCGTGCTGACCGGAAAATACGCCCCGGACACCGAACCGGTGGAAGGCACGCGCGCGGCGCGCAGGGACGAGCGGATGATGCAGACCGAATGGCGGCGCGAATCCCTCGTGGCGTCGCAGAAGATCAAGGCCCACGCCGAGGCGGTGGGCATCAGCGCGGCGCAGTTCGCGGTCGCCTGGGTGCTGAACAACGCGCTGGTCGACAGCGTGCTGGCCGGCCCGCGCACGCTGGAGCACTGGGAGCACTATCTGGGTGCGCTCGACTACGTCTTCACCGAGGAGGACGAGGCGCTGATCGACTCCCTGGTGGCGCCGGGCCATCCGTCTACGCCCGGCTACACCGACCCGAAGTATCCCGTCGAAGGCCGCCTGGTCTTCTAGCCGGCGGCAAGATCGGGGCCGCGGCCCTCAGCCGAAGCCCTTCTCCGAGGTCAGCACCGTCTGCACGTAGGCGAGCTGGCGGATGCAACGGGCGACGTAGTCGGCCGTCTCGGCGTCCAGGCCCGTGACCTGCAGATCGATCGAGAGCTCGCAGCCATCCGGCCCGCCGACATCGCTGTGCCAGCGTTCGGGCACCAGGTTGCGTTTGGCGAAGAGCTCCAGCACGCGTGGCATCACGCCCGGTTCCGCAACCGCCTGAATGGCGAAGCAGAACACGGGCCCGGGCGCCGCACAGACGCCGGAATACAAAGGTTTGGTTTGAGAGAACGCTTCAGCAGTCGTCGAGGAAACAGTCATCGAACTCACCTTCCGGATCGGCAAAAAACACACGAACAGCGGTGCCCGGCAGCCCTATGGGCGCCGGGTCGCTAATTCGAATGCCGATCGCAAAGGTGGTGCGACTGCTCATAACACCGGCAAGCTAGCGGCCCGCCGGCGCCCGGTCAACACGGAACAAACTGCCCCCGCAGCCGGGCGCGGCGGCGCATGGCCTTATTGCTTGAAGGCCTCGACCTCGATGATGATCTCCATCTCGTCGCCGACCGCCGGCACGAAGGCATCGACGCCGAACTCGGAGCGCTTGATGGTGGTGCGCGCGCTCAGCCCCGCGGTCTCCACGTTGTTGTAGTCCGGCAATGGGTGCGGCGCGATCTTGTTGACGGTCACGTCCAGTATCACCGGCTTGGTGGTGCCGTGGATCGTCAAATCGCCGGTCACCTTTGCGGTCATCTCGCCCGTCGGATCGACCTTGGTGCTCTTGAAGGTGATGGTGGGGAATTCCTTCACGTTCAGGAAATCGGCGCTGCGCAGATGCTCGTCGCGCTTTTTGTGGTTGGTGTCGATGGACGCCGCCTGAATCGTCACTTCGACGCTGCTGCCGGCCAAGTCGTCCTTGTCCAAGGTCACGGTGCCGTCCACCTCGTTGAACCGGCCCCAGGTGTCGGAATAGCCGAAGTGGCTGATGTTGAAGACCACATCGGTGTGCGCCGTGTCGAAATCGTAGGTGTCGGCCGCCAGGGCGCTCGAGGTCGCCGTGGCAAGCGCGACAGCGGCGGCTGTCAGCAAGCCCTTCATGGTCGCCGTCATAAGTCGCATATCCGTCCCCTTTCGTTGTTTTCAGGTTCGCTCTTTCGCTACGGGGCCCGCCTCCGGCGCACCCGCGATGCTCGTCACTCCACCGGGCGCTCGGCCCGGATCTCGAAGGAAATCACCACGCGGTTGGCGACCACGCTGGTGTCCTGCCACTGCCCCTGACCGATGCCGTAATCCAGGCGGTCGACCTCGATGTCTCCCTTCGCCGTGGCGCGCTTCCAGCCTTCCTTGTCCGGATGTTCGGCCACTTCCAGGGTGAACGGCAGGACGATGTCGCGGGTCGTCCCGCGCATGGTGAGGCGCCCGTCGGCTTCGTATTCATCGCCGCCCCGGTGGCGGAAATCGCCGGCCTCGAACCGGGCTTCAGGGTATTTCTCGACGTGGAACAGCGGTTCGGAGCGGATGGTGGAATCGCGGTCGGCGCTTTTCGTGTTCACGCTCGCCATATCAATCTGCACCTCGACGCGGCTTCCGGTCAGGTCCTGCGGGTCGAAATGGATGTGCGGCTCGAAGCTGTCGAAGCGGCCCTCGACCGGCGATCCGGACTGGAATGCCGTGAAGCCGAGGCGGCTTTCCTCCAAGACCACGCTCCATTCCGGCGCCGTCGGCTCGGCGGCGGAGACAGGCCAGACCCAGGCGAGGCCCGCAAAGGCGAGC
>JAWVYK010000229.1:0-4100 GCA_033722755.1 Rhodovibrionaceae bacterium
GCCCGGGACCGGGCTCCTTCACCAGCATCGCCACGACGAACGCCGCGGCGATCGACGCCGCCATCGCCAGCCGCCCCCACGCCGCAAACCGCCCGTGGGCGAGCGGCTGGAAGAGAAGCGACCGGCGCCGGGACGGAACCGTCTCGCCCGAGATCGGCTACATGTACGATGCCGGCCGCTACGAGGTCTTCCCGTGGTCCGGCCCGGCCATCCGCCGGATCAACCGCAGCGGCCTCTACGCGGTCCTGGTCACCAATCAGTCCGGCGTGGCGCGCGGCTACTACACCGAAGCCGACGTCCGCGCGCTGCACGACTGGATGCGCGCCCGGCTCGCCCAAGACGGGGCACGCGTCGACGACCTCCGTTACTGCCCGCATCACCCGCAGGCGGAGATCGCGGAATACCGGCGCGCCTGCGACTGCCGCAAGCCCGCGCCGGGCATGTTGCGCTCTTTGATCGACGAATGGAACGTCGACGCAGAGCAAAGCGCGATGATCGGCGACAAGGAAATCGACATGGCCGCCGCGCGCGCCGTCGGCGTTGAAGGACTGCTCTACGACGGCCGAACGCCTTTGCCGGACGTCGTGGCCGGCTGGCTCGCTGCGCGCCACCGATGGCATCCCGCGCCTGGATAGGAGGAGGGGCTTTGCGGATGCGTCGCGTGCGCCTATGTTTTGACGCGGGGGAACGGCATCCAAACGACGATGCCGGCAAGGGAGGCCTGAGAGAGACGCAGATGGCTGCGCAACAGGAAACGCTGCCGCTGGGCGTCGTCGTGGAACGACGGCGCATCGATCACCCTTGGCAGAAGTACCGCTGGTTGCCCACGGCGGTTTTCGCCGGCGCGCCGCCGATGGCGCCCAGCGGCGAATGGACCGTTCTGCGCGAGGGCGAGGATTTCGTGCAATACCACGCCGGCACGCTGCCGCTGGACTTGTTCCGCAAGGAGACGGAGGCCTACAAGGTTAACCTCTCGCAGGAGCCGCCGCGTATCTTCGTCGTGCTCCGCCAGGGCGAGGACGCACAGGGCGACCATCCCGTCACGCCCAGCTTTGTCACCGCCTCGCCCTATGAAGCCCAGGATTTCCTCGATTCCGGCGACGAGATCGTGGAGGGCGTCAGCATGCCGCCCGACGTCGTGGCATTCGTCCAGGATTACGTGGACCGCCACCACGTCGACGAGCCGTTCTATAAACGCAAGCGCAAGCGGGCTTCGAGCGGCGACGAGGCTTTCGCCCGCAAACCGCCGGTGGAGCGCGGAGGTGGCCATGGCTAAGGACGACAAGCAACGCCCGCGCAAAACGAAGGCGGATGAAGCGGAGCCCGGCTCCGAGTCCGGCTTCCTGGGTCGCTGGGCCCGCCGCAAGCAGGAGTCGCGCTCGCAAGAGTCCGAGCGGGAGGCCAAGGGTGCCCCGCCCGCGGCCGAGAGCCGCGGCGAGGTGCCGGAGCGTTCGGCAAAAGGCGACGAGGTCATCGATCCCGAGACCCTGCCCGACCCCGATGAGCTCCCAGCCGACGCCGATTGGACCGTATTTATGCGCCAGGGCGTTCCCGAGGCCTTGCAGCGCCGGGCCCTGCGCCGACTTTGGCGCCTCAATCCGGTCTTCGGTCATCTCGACCGGCTGAACGACTATGACGACGACTATACCGACGCGGCCACGGTCGTTCAGGGGCTGAAGACTCTCTACAAGGTCGGCAAGGGCATGGTGACCGACGACGCGGAAAAGGAGCAGGAGCAGCAGCCCGGGCCTGACGAACAGCCGGCTGGTCAGGAGACCGCCGACAAGTCCGTCGAGGCCGAGGCTCCATCCACAGATGAGGCGCAGGAGCAGCCGCAGCCGCAGCGGTCGGAAACGCCGCAACCGCGCTCTGGGACCGCCGGGCGAAGAAAATCCGGCAAGCCGACCGGGCCGGCCGCCAAGAGCGAACCTCCGCCGTCGAAGACCACTGGGCAGCGCGCGCGGCGAAGCGCGGAGCAAAGCCCACCGGCAAACGCAGCGGCCCGGCGCTGGAATCGCTTTTCCACCTGACGAATCGATCCCCGTCGGCAACGAAATTCAGTGTTGCCGAGGGCCTATATTTCAGTTTGTCGAGTTACACGCGCGCGGCGTACAGCTTTGATCGCGGTCTTGTTGCCGAGGCCGCGTTTTGTTTTGTAACGACAAGATGAAAAACGATTTTTATTTGGCGTGCTGGGATTTTTCGGAAAAATCTGCCCCGGAGGGTGCAAATTCGCAGGTGCAGCATGGCATTTTGTTGACATTCTCCCCCGTCCGGTCTTTTAATTTACGCAGGAAGTTTGGGAAAATCCTTTACTTTCACTGGGGTTATTAAAAAGACCACTTGTCTCGGGCGTTTCAGACAGGTGGCTCGCAAAAAAACCGGACCCTTGGAGCGGGCGCACAGGTTCCGCCGCGCCGCCAAAAACAAGGTGTGGAACCGGGAGGACGATACGCTTGAGCGGCACTGATGCCGAGCTCGAAGTGGCCGAAGAAGACCTGCTGAGAGCTAATCTCTATGGACTTCTGGGAACGCTGCTGGCGAAACCGCCGGAGCAGCCGCTGCTTGATTCTGTGAAAACTTTGCATGGCGACGACAGCGAGCTCGGACAGGCTATCCGGGCGCTGGCGGCGGCTGCCGCCGCGACGTCCCCGGAAGCGCTCAAGGACGAGTACTTCAATCTTTTCATCGGCATCGGCCAGGGCGAGCTTGTGCCCTATGGCTCCTACTATCTGACGGGCTTCCTGCACGAAAAGCCTCTGGCGCGCCTGCGCGGCGATATGAGCCGGCTCGGCATCGCGCGCGCCGAGGGTGTGAAGGAGCCGGAAGACCACATCGCAGCGCTCTGCGAGATGATGTCCGGGCTGATCACCGGCGCCTTCGGCGACGGGCCCGCCGCCCTGGACGAGCAGCAAACCTTCTTCGAACAGCACATCGGCTGCTGGGCGCCCCGGTTCTTCGAGGACCTGGAGGCCGCGAAATCAGCCGCGTTCTACATGCCTGTCGGCACGATCGGCCGGCTTTTCATGGCCATCGAGACGGAGGCATTCGACATGGCGGCCTAGCGCCCAACAAGATGCAATAACCCTGGGGCGTGGACATCCCCCAACTAGGCGAGAAACCGATGTCCGACAGACGGTCACCAACACGCAAAAGGTGCACCTATGAAGAAAGAACCGAAGTCCGTTGATCGACGCGACTTCTTCCGCAAGGCCAGTTTTGGCGCCGGTGCCGCCGGCGTCGCCGCTGTGGCCCTTCGCAACGAGGCCAAGGCGGCGGAAACCGTGGATAGCCCGAAGGGCGACGGTTACCGCGAGACTGACCATGTGAAGAAGTTCTACAAGCTGGCCCGCTTCTAGGCGGCGGTTTGAGGCTGTAGTCGAAACAAGGACACCAAGGAGAGGTCGATGCTTACTCGCAAGACGAATGGGGTTGCAAATGGCCCCCGTTTGTCGAAGGCGCTCGGCAGCATTGCTGCCAGTGCAATCGACCGCCGCACCTTCCTGAAACGTTCCGGAATCGCCGCCGGCGCTGCCGCCGCCGCTTCCGGGATGAGCTTCGGGATGGTCCGCAAGGCCAGGGCGCAAAGTTCTGGCGCGGGAGGCGAAATAGAAATCAGAAAATCCGTGTGTACCCACTGCTCGGTGGGCTGCACGGTCATGGCCGAAGTCGTGGACGGCGTCTGGGTCGGGCAGGAGCCCGGCTGGGACAGCCCGTTCAACCTCGGCGCCCACTGTGCCAAGGGTGCGTCCGTTCGCGAGCACGCCCATGGCGAGCGCCGGCTGAAATATCCGGTGAAACTCGTCGACGGCAAATGGCAGAAGGTCAGCTGGGAAGAGGCCATCAACGAGATCGGCGACAAGATGCTCGCCATCCGCGAGGAGAGCGGCCCCGACAGCGTCTACTGGCTCGGCTCGGCCAAGCACAACAACGAGCAGGCCTACCTGTTCCGCAAGTTCGCCGGCTACTGGGGCACGAACAACGTCGACCACCAGGCGCGTATCTGTCACTCGACGACGGTCCGATCGATGACGTGAACGAGCCGGAGACAGGAGACGAGCTCCTGTTCGCATGCGGCGGAAACATGATCGTGAAGAGAA
>JAWVYK010000230.1:0-4095 GCA_033722755.1 Rhodovibrionaceae bacterium
GGGCGTGCGGCCGTGGTTGCTGCGGGCATCGATCCTCGCACCCTGCTCCAGAAGATATGCCACAGCCGCCACATGACCCTCGCGCGCCGCGACACTCAGCGGCGTGGTCGTCGAGCCCATGGTGGCATTGATGTCTGCGCCTTCGGCGACAAGCAGTTCCAGCGCGCCGACGTGACCGCCACGCGCGGCCATATGCAGGGCCGTGGTCCCGCCCGCGGCGCGGGCATGCACGTCGGCGCCATGCGCGATCAGCAGGCGCGCCATATCGAGCCGGCCGGTGTGCACGGCGACGTGCAGCGCCGTCGCGCCGTCGAGCCCGGAGCGCATGTCGACGTCCACGGCCTCCTCGTCCAGCAGGTATCTTGCGAGCTCGAGGTCGCCGGAGGCCGCCGCCTCATGCAGCGGCGCATCGAGGACCTGCACCCGGAGGAGGGAATGGCCCGGCCGCGCCGCAAGACCGGCCGCGTGCATCTCCGCGAAGGCTGGCAGGGCATCGGCGGGCCGCAGCGGGGCGTTCAATATGCCCGTGGCCAGAACGAGGAGGGGAAGCACTCGCCCTAAGCTCGAAAGGCGCCGGAAAGTGGGACCGTGGCATTCGGAAATCGCAAGGCAAGTGGTGTGCTGCATGTCCACCTCGCCTCTTTTGAGCCGTTGGATACAGCTTACCACGCCCGGAGGGCCGACGCAGGCTGAAACGGCTTCCAGACTGTCTGCTGGTCTCGCTGCCTGTCAGGCAAGCGCGGCGATCTCGTGAATCACGGCAGCGAAATGACACGCCGCGGCCGCCAGCACGAAGGCATGCCAGATGGCGTTCTGGTAGGGCAGTCGATGCCAGAGGTGGAACACGACCCCCAGTGTGTAAAGCGCCCCGCCGGCGCCCAGCAGGATCAGCCCGGGCCAGGAAACCGCGGCGGTCAGGTGTTCCAGCGCGACCACGACGCTCCAGCCGAGCAGCAGGTAGGCGATGACCGAAAAGCGCTCCAGCTTCTGGGGATGGAACAGCTTCAGAAGAATGCCTGCGGCCGCCACGGTCCATACGAACGCCAGCAGTCCATAGCCCCAGGGGCCGCCCATCGCGATCAGCGAGAACGGCGTATAGGTGCCTGCGATCATCGCGAAGATGGCCGCGTGATCGAGCCTGCGGTAGACCACTTTCCTCTGGGCGTCTGTGACGAGGTTGTAGAGCGCGGAGAAGCCAAGCATGGCCACGAGGCCTGCGCCGTAGACGGAGAGCGCCAGCCACACCAGGGCCTCGCCGCTGGCCGCGGCGACGAAGCCGAGAGCAATACAGGAGACGACCGCGAAGGCGGCGCCCAGCACGTGAATGACGGCATCGGCGATGACTTCCGAGCGCGCGTACTCGGGAAACGCAACCCCAGCCAGCGTGTCGTCGTAGAGATTCGTCACCGACCCTAACCCCGGTTTCGATCGGTCCTTCCGGAGCCGCAATTCTCGGGTCGATTATACATCGAAAAAGAAGCGTCTTTATTGTTTTTTATTTGAACCGGGCTCTCGCCGCCTTCATCGCCTCTTCCAGGTCCGTCCAGGCACTCTCGATGCCGGCCCGCAGGTCCTCCCACGCGCCCTCGCTGGACTTCTGCAGTTCCTCAAGCTTTTGCTGGGCGCGCTCTCGATCGCGTTTCAACTGGTCGATCTGTTGGTAATATTCGCGCTGCGCATCGGCCTCCGCTTCGTCGGCCTGTGCTTTCAGTTTCTTGATTTCGGCATCCCATTCGTCCAGCCGGGCTTGCAGCTTCTTTTCGTAGGCATCCTTCATGCTCATGGCGCTTTCCTTCCTTCGCTCCCGCTTTGGCGCGCGGCGGTACCGGCCAGCTTGTGCCGCCGGGCCCAGCCGCCGTCGGGTTCGGGTTCAACATAATGAACGACGGCCAGCGCGTTGGGTGCGCCGATCGCCAAAATCGTCGGTGAAAAGAGAATGCCGGCGCCAGCGCCGAATGCGCTAACCGACTGAAAAGATTGGTGGAGCCGAGGGGAGTCGAACCCCTGACCTCTAGAGTGCGATTCTAGCGCTCTCCCAACTGAGCTACGGCCCCATCCGGGATGTCGGGATGCCCCGGCCGAATGTCGTCACCGCGCCCTCGAGAAGGCCGGCCGCCGGGCAGCGCGGAATATGTGAGTATCGCAAGCGGCCTGTCAAGAGACCAGGGCGGCGGTGGAGCGCCCGCTGCGCGCCGGACTCGACGGCACGCGCGCCGGTCGCCGGGATGCTTGTCTCGGCCCCGCGTCGTCGTTAGGTTATCGGCGCATTCGCCGCCCTTGGAGAACCGCATGGTCATTCTGGGACCGCTCATCCAGGTCGTCATCATCGCCCTGGACATCTACATCTGGCTCGTCATCGCATCGGCCATCCTCAGTTGGCTGGTCGCCTTCGACGTCGTGAACATGCACAACCGCGTGGTCTACACGATCGGCGACTTCCTGCACCGCGTGACCGAGCCGGCCGTCCGGCCGATCCGCCGCGTACTGCCGGATCTGGGCGGCATCGACATTTCGCCGCTGATCCTCATCCTGATCATCTTCTTCCTGCAGAACGTGCTGCAGCGCCTGCTGTTCAACATGCAGGGCGCCGGCTTCTAGACCGGCATGGGCGCGGGCGCGGTTCCTCTCAGGCAAGCCGAGCAGGGACTGCGCCTGAGCTTGCGGGTGCAGCCCGGCGCCAGCGCGGACGCGCTCGTCGGCGTCGCGGTCCTGGACGACGGGCAGGCCGTCCTCAAACTCAGGGTGAGCGCGCCGCCGGAGGACGGCAAGGCGAACGCGGCAGCGATTCGTCTGCTGGCCAAGGCGTGGAAGTTGCCAAAATCCAGCTTTCGGATCGTCAGCGGAGAGACCGCGCGACGCAAGGAGCTGTTGATCGAAGGCGACGCCAGGCGCCTGCGGCGGGAGATCGGCGCGCACCTGGCAAAGCTCTAGCCGCGCGCGGCCGACGACGCGCCGTCGGCGACGTCGCAGCTTTGGCGGAAGGCGACGCATACGGACAGGCGGGGGCACGGCGAAACGGACGAAAACGGGCGGCGTTGCGAAATCGAACCGCGAACGGGGAAGAGGAAGAGGAATGGCTGAGGTCACCGGAGACGCCAAGGCGGAGATCATCGACGGAAAAGCCTTCGCGCAAGGCCTTCGCGAGCGAGTCGCCAAGGAGGTCGAGCGCCTGTCCAGCGAGCACGGCATCACCCCCGGCCTGGCGGTCGTGCTGGTCGGCGAGGATCCGGCCAGCCAGGTCTATGTCCGCAACAAGCACCGGCAGACGGAGGAATCGGGCATGGCCTCCTTCAAGCATGTGTTGGACCTAGGCACGACGCAGGAAGAGCTGCTGAAGCTGGTGCAGGACCTGAACGCCGACGCCAAGGTCAACGGCATCCTGGTCCAGCTTCCGCTGCCCAAGCAAATCGATTCGCAGGCGGTGCTCGACGCCATCGACCCCGACAAGGACGTCGACGGCTTTCACGTGATCAACGCCGGCCGGCTGGCGACCGGCGGGCTCAAGGGCGGGGCGCATCCGCCGCTGGTGCCCTGCACGCCGCTCGGTTGCCTGATGCTCCTGAAAGACCGGTTGGGCGATCTCTCCGGCAAGAATGCCGTGATCGTCGGCCGCTCCAACATCGTCGGCAAGCCCATGGCGCAGTTGCTGCTGGGCGAGAACTGCACCGTCACCATCGCCCATTCGCGCACCCAGGACCTGCGCGGCGTATGTCGCCAGGCCGACATCCTGGTCGCCGCCGTCGGCCGTCCGGAGATGGTGACCGGCGACTGGATCAAGCCGGGCGCGGCGGTCATCGATGTCGGCATCAACCGGCTGGAGCCCGAGGAGCCGGGCGGCAAGGCCCGGCTCGTGGGCGACGTGGAATTCGATTCCGTCGCCGCGGTGGCCGGCGCCATCACACCGGTGCCCGGCGGTGTCGGCCCCATGACCATCGCCTGCCTGCTGGCCAACACCACCACTGCCGCCTGCCGCCAGAACGGCCTGCCCGATCCCGCGTTCTAGGCGCGGCGGCCGCCGAGGCCCGCTGGGCCCCCAAAAGGCTCGGGCGGGCGCATGCGGCTGGACGGCCCTAAGACAAACAGACACAATCCGCA
>JAWVYK010000231.1:0-4076 GCA_033722755.1 Rhodovibrionaceae bacterium
CGTTCTACAGACTCGCCCACGCCGAATCCGACGGCCTGCCGGGCACCGTGATCGACCGCTTCGGCGATGCGCTCGTGATGCAAGTGAACACCGCCGGCATGCAGGCGCTGATGGAGGAGTTGCTGCAGGCGCTGGACGATGTGATCGCCCCTCGGCGCATCCTGCTGCGCAGCGACGGCGCGGCGCGCGCGCTCGAGGGTCTCGAGAGCGACGTGCGGGTCGTGCGCGGCAGCTTCGACGGGCCGCTCGAGGTTCTGGAGAATGGCGCCACCTACCTCGCCGACCCGGCGGGCGGGCAGAAGACGGGCTGGTACTACGATCAGCGCGACAACCGGGCCTGGGTGGCGCGGCTGTGCGAGGGCGCCCGGGTGCTCGACCTCTACAGCTACACCGGCGGATTCTCGGTCCTGGCCGCGGTAAAAGGCGCGCGCGAGGTGCTGGCGGTCGACCGCTCGGAGGCGGCCCTCGAACTGCTGGGTGCGGCGGCAGAATCGAACGGCGTTGCCGGCGCGGTGGCGACGCGCCGCGCGGAGGTCTTCGAGGAAGCCCAGCGGCTACGGGAGGCGGGCGAGCGCTTCGACACCGTGATTGTCGACCCGCCGGCATTTGTGAAAACGAAGAAGGATATGGCTCAGGGCCTCAGGGGCTACCGCAAGCTGTTCCGGGCGGCGGCGCGCCTGGTAAAGCCGGGTGGCGTTCTTTTCGCCGCATCCTGCTCGCATCATGTGGGAGCGGAAGACTTCGACCGGGAACTGCGGCGCGCGCTCGCCGATGCAGGGCGCAGTGGGCGGCTGCTCCGGGCCTCGGGCGCCGGCGCGGACCACCCGGTGCACATATTCCTGCCCGAAAGCGAATACCTGAAGGGCCGTCTTCTGCTGCTCGATTGACGCCGCTCTCGCCTGGCCGTCAGCCCGACGATTTCTGTTCGCCATCCGCACCCTCATGAAAGGCGCGGTTGATCATGAACATGATGAAAAGCACGCATCCGACGAAGAAGATCAGGCCAGCGATGTAGAGCGGTCCGCTGTGCGCCGCGGCGGCGAAGAAGAGGGCGATGATGCCCAGAAATCCGATGATGCCGCTTAAGATGAACTTCCCTGTAGCACCCATGTTTCTTCCCCTGAAATCTGTCTGCGCGTCGTCGCCGGCTGGGCCTTGGCAGGGCGGCAGGTCCGGGCGCCGGCTTCGGATCTGCGCCCGAGTCATAGCCGAGGCGTCGCGCGGACGCAAAACCTAAGCGCTGCGTTTGAGGCCCTCGGCGCGGTCCCTGCGTTTCGGCTGGTCTGCCTCGCGGAACGGCAGCTCGACGCGGAAGCGGGTGCCTTGCGCCGTGGACCCGGCTAGCCGAACGTCTCCGCCGTGGGCGCGCGCCAGATCGCGGGCGATCGCCAGGCCCAGGCCGGTTCCGCCGGGACGGGCGGTTCCTTCAAACGGTTGGAACAACCGCTCGGCCGCGCGCGGCGGCAGGCCGGGACCATTGTCGGCCACGTCGATCATGACCCGGTTCTTGCCTATGCGGGCCCTGACCCTGACCTCGGTGGCCCCCGCTTCGAAGGCGTTCTGGCCGATGTTGGCGAGAATGCGGAAAAGCTGATTGCGGTCGGCCTCGACATGGAGGTCGTCGGCGATATCGTTGCGCCAGACCTGCTCCTCCTGGCCGCCGCCGGCAAGCGAGTCGCCAACGTCATCGGCCAGTTCGGAGAGCGAGACGCTTTCGAACTCCAGCATGGGCGCGCCGCCTCGGGTGAAATCCAGGGTGCGTTCGCACAGCGAGATGGCCCGGTCGATCGCCTTCATCATCGTCGGCGCAACGCGGCGCACCTCCGGATCCTCGCTCGCTTCGAGCCGGTCCGACACCAGGTGCGCAGTGGAGAGCATGTTGCGCAGATCGTGATTGATCTTGCCGACCGCCGTCCCCAGGGCGGCCAGGCGGGTCTTTTGCGTGAGCGCCGCGCGCAGCCCTTCCTGCATGCGGGCAAGCTCGTCCTCGGCAACGCCGATCTCGTCGCTGCGCGGCGAGGGTTGGATCAGGTTGTGAGCGTCTTCCGGGTCGTCGCGGAAGCGGACCATGGATTCGGTCAACCGGCGCATGGGACGAACCATCAGGCGGTGCAGGCTCAGGTAGACCAGCGCCGCGGTGATCAGCGAGATCACGAGCGAGAGCGCCAGGATGCGCTGCGAGAAGCCCAGCATCGCGCTGCACAGCGGCGTCTCGTCCATGACCACCTCGACAACCAGCGAGGGATCCTTGGGCGACTGGCCGACCACGCGCAGCGTTCGTCCGTCAGGCGCCATCATCGTCACGAAGGCGTCGCGCAGCAGCGTGAGGAATCCGGCCTCGCGCAGGTCGTAGCTGGCGTCGACCGGCTGCGGGGTTTCCAGCATAAGCATCAGCTTGCCTTCCCCCGGACGGCCGAGGGCGACGGAATAGGCGCCGACATGGTCGAGAAGCTCGTATTCCAGCTCTGCCCCCACCGCATGGTTGGGCGTGGCTTCAAGCGCCAGGATCGCCAGGTGTCCGGCGGCCAGGCGCTCCTCCAGATAGCTGACCCGGAAGCGCGCGATGGACGGCGCGTAGATCAGGACCTCGGCCAGCATTACGAAGCCGATCGTCAGCAGCAGCAGACGGCCCGACAGGCTCTTGAACAGAGGGGGAAGATTGAGTTTCCGGCCCGGCATGAGGGCGACAGCTTCACCTTAGCGTGGCGCGCGATAATTGACGAATTCACGCTATTATGACGCTCAGAGGCCCGCAGAAGCAAAGATAAACCGGCACTTAACGCAATGCGCGCCGCAGCCGGGTGAGGGAGAGGGGCTCTGGCTCACCCGGCTACGCACGCGCCTTCCGCCTTCGAAGCTTTAGAAGCTCAGCGGAACTTCGTGAAACGATACCGCCTGCTTAGTTGGCGCTGCACTTGGATGCCGCGCAGGGATTGCACGGATTGCAGGCGCCGCAAGCGGCCTTGCAGGGGTTGCAGGGATTGCACGGGTTGCACTTGGCAGCCGCGCAGGGATTGCACGGATTGCAGGCGCCGCAAGCGGCCTTGCAGGGATTACAGGCGCTACAGCCTGCGATCTGCACCGACGTGTCCGCCGCCTTGGCGGAAGCCGTCGGAAGAGCAGCGGCAGAGGTGGCCAGGGTGGCAACGCTCAGCGCCACAACGGTCTTCTTAAGCATGTGAAGCCTCCTTCATGCGGACGGACCGGAACCGCCGGTCCTTTTTTGGCTCCATGGAATGTGCATGAGTTGCCGGGCGAGGCCGAATCACGTTGCCCGAGCTAAAACTCAAATTTGTGTGAGACGCCGTGGACTCTCAGCCAAACCGGGCGAGAAAACGCACGATCTTGCGCGTACGCTCGGAAAACAGCCCTGGCGTGTAGTAGCTTCCCGCAGCGCGCTTGCCGGCCTCGCTCAACGTCGGATAGGGGACGATCGCCTGCGCCAGCCGGCCCACCTTCTCCTTGCCGGAGACGGCGAGAACCCAAGGCAGGATCAACTCGCCGGCATGCGCGCCGAGGATCGAGCAGCCGAGGATCCGGCCCCGTTTGTCGGTGATCGCTTTGACGAGTCCCTCCGTCTCGCGCTCGCAGGCCGCGCGGTCGTTCTCCGCGAACGGCCAGCGCAGCACGCGGATCTCGCCGGCCTTCTCCCGCGCTTGCGCCTCCGTCAGGCCGACGTGCGCCAGCTCGGGTTCCGTGTAGGTGACCCACGGCACGGCGCTGTGGTCGGCCTTGGCCGGCCAGCGGAACAGCGCGTTCTTGATCACCACACCGGCGTGATAGCCGGCGACGTGGGTGAACTGCGGCCCGCCGGCCACATCGCCGATGGCGAAGATCTTGCGATTGCTGGTGCGCAGCCGCTTGTCGACCTCGATGCCCGCGCGTCCGTGTTCCACGCCGACGGACTCCAGGCCGAGGTCCGCCACGTTCGGCTGACGCCCGGCGGCGACGAGAAGACGTTCGGCGGAGTGGGTTTCCTCCCGGCCTTCCTCGTCGGCAACCGTCACCTCGACGCCGGCTTGCGTTGCCTTCACGCGCGTGGCCTTGCGGCCCTCGGCAAGGCGGATGCCTTCGCC
>JAWVYK010000232.1:0-4047 GCA_033722755.1 Rhodovibrionaceae bacterium
GCCTTCGCCGATCTCTTGAATGCCGAGGCGCGGGAGCTGGAGGCGGTGGGAGTCGACGTCATCCAGTTCGACGAACCGGCCTTCAACGCCTTTCCGGAAGAAGCCGCCGATTGGGGTGTGGAGACGCTCAACCGCTGCGTCGAGGGACTTAAGTGTACGACCGCGGTGCACATCTGCTACGGCTACGGCATCAAGGAAAACATCGACTGGAAAAAGACCCTGGGAGACGAGTGGCGGCAGTACGAGACCTTCTTCCCGGTCCTCGACCGCAGCGACATCCGCCAGGTGTCCCTGGAGTGCGCCAATTCCCACGTGCCCCTGTCGGTCATCGGCATGCTGAAGACCAAGGATGTCCTGGTGGGGGCGATCGACGTCGCCAGCAGCGAGATCGAGACGCCCGAGCAGGTGGCCGCGACGCTGCGCGCAGCGCTCGAATACGTCGATGCCGAGCGCATGGTGGCTTGCACCAATTGCGGCCTGGCGCCGCTTTCCGTCACCTTGGCCGAGGCAAAGCTCAAGGCGCTGGGCGAGGGGGCGGCGTTGCTGCGCGGAGAGCTTGAAGCAGCCTGAAACATGACCAGCCTAGGAGGGATAGGCGAGTCGGCGACCGGCGAGGGAGGGACCGTGGACGCAACCGCAATCTTGCGACTGATGATGGGCAGCGTGCTCGTCTGCATCGTGGCCGGCGGCGCCGCGGCGGCGGACTACGACCCGGGACCGCCGACGGAACGGCGCATGGACCCTCAGGCTGCGCCCCGCTCGGCGGCGGCACAGGCGGCAATGGTGGAGATTCCCGCCGGCCGCTACCCGCTGGGCAGCCCGGACGGCCGGCCCTCCGCCAGACCGGCGCATTATGTCGAGCTGGCCGCCTTCGCCATCGACCGCACAGAAGTGACCAACGCCGCTTACGCGGAGTTCCTGAACGCGCTCGACCTCGAGGTGCTCCGCGACTTCCGCTACACCACCGCCGAGCGGTCTGACTTCGCGGACGACACCTGGCCCCGGCTTCTGGAAGAGACGCGCAATCCCGCGCTGCATCCGCTGATCGGGCTGGACGACCAGCAGGTCCGCATCGAGGTGCGCGGGGGGCGTTTCGCGGCAGCCGAGGGCTATGAGGATCACCCCGTCGCGGAGACAACGTGGCGCGGCGCACGCGACTATTGCCGCTGGCGCGGGGCGCGCCTGCCGACGGAAGCACAGTGGGAGGCCGCCGCGCGCGGCAAGACCGGCCGCACCTACCCCTGGGGCGAGGCGCCGCCGACGAACGCGCGGGCCTATGCCGGGCACCCGTCAGGAAAGACCGCGCCCGTGGGCTCGCATCCAGAAGGGGCCACGCCCCAGGGTGTGCAGGACATGGCCGGCAGCCTGGCGGAGTGGACGGCCTCGCTGTTTCGCCCCTATCCCTACGACAGCGCTGACGGGCGGGAATCTCCAACGGCCAGCGGCGAGCGCACGACGCGTGGCGGCGACTATGTCTTCGACACCGCGCCGGACCAGTTGACCGGCTATTTCCGTGACGGTTTCTCGCGCGCGCCGCAGGACGGCCACCGGCACATCGGCCTGCGCTGCGCGCGAACGCTGTAGCAGCCGACGCGCGCCGGCGGTAGCGCCGCGGCACTTCTCCTGGGTTCGGCACCGGGCTTTACGCCGGTCATCGGAACCGCGGCCCGGTTCAGTGGATCATATCGGGCAAGGCAGGAATTGGGTCGGCTATGCGCCGGGTCTTTGCGCCGCCGACAGCGTCTTGCGCGTGCGCTCCAGCATTGCCGCATTGTGAAGATAGCTGGCGTCGAAATCGGCCCAACGCAGAAGGCGGTTCACGTCTTGTAGGACAATCGTATTGCGACCGTAGTCGATCAGACCGTCCCGCTTCAGATCCTTCAGGGTCCGATTAATGTGCACGGCCGTCAGGCCAAGCAGGTCCGCCAGCGTCGTCTGCGTCACCGGGAAGGGCAGCTTTTGGTGGCCGTCCAGCCCGCGCAATTCGAGCCGTTGCTGTAGCTCGATAAGGACGTGGGCGAGACGCTCCTTGGCGGATCGTTGTCCCAGGCTGACGAGTCGCTCCATCAAGATGGACTCTTCCTGCGTGCGGTCCCACATGACCGCCATGCCGAGCACGGGGTCGGTTCTAATGAGCTCGACCAGCCTGTTCGGGTCAAACCAATGCACCGTGCTCTCGGTCAGCGTTGCGACGCTGAAATCCGGGTTCTCCAGCAAAGTCGCCTGCAGGTTAACGAAAGTCCCCGGCAACAAAATGTCGATGATCTGGCGGCGGCCGTCCGAGAGCGACTTCGACTGGATGGCCCAGCCCTTGGCCAGAATTCCGCAACTCGCGCATCTTTCGCCCTGCTCGACGATCGTGGTTTCTTTTGGAACGGATTGCGCCCTTTCCGCCAGGTTTGCGAGTGTCTGACGCTGCGCATTGCTAAGCGCCACATAGCGGCTCATTTTCTTGAATAGCGGGTCCAGATCGTTCGCAAAGTCCGTCATCTTGAAGCTACCCTCAATGCGACCGCATCAGCCTGCTGGACGGTCATCAACCTTTCGAGCGAGCCCAGCAAAATCGCCCCGATTGATGGGGCGCCACATTCATGCAACGTGGGGAAGTTCGTGAACGCAGGCTTTGGAAAAGGCCCGGTCACCGGACAATACCGACGCTGACAGAGACAATTTTTATCATAAAGCGTGCGGAAATTATCTTAACCTAGGTAAAAATTTCATCGCGAGTGGCAAGCCAACTCGCGCAATTTTTCCGAGCGCCTCGGACATGGGTCAAACCATGCGCCAGTCAAATCGCGTCAAGCGATTATGGTGGTGGAGATCGAGGCGGAAGCCCTGATACGGGCCTGAATTGCCGCCAATCCGCTCCGAAGGTCGAGGCGCGGAACGAGCGCGCCGTGCGCTCTTGGATTTCCGCGACCGCGCGAGCGGAACAGAAAGGGTTCTGAATCAGTTAACAAGAATTGCATGTCTAATCGCCGGCCGGACCGAGGCAGGCGTCATAACCGCTTCCCGGCTCATGACTCGAGCAGGTGTGCGCGTCGCGCCTCCCGCCCGGCGTCTCAAGCAGAGGAGAAACCGATGAAATTCATTGCCTATCCAATGATGGCCGCCGCGCTGCTTCTATCCGCTCATGCCGTCAGCGCCGCGGAGATGGAAATGTCCCCCACCGAGACGGCCTTAATGTCGATCTATTCGGAGCAGAAGTGCCACGGCAGGAGCTTCGGCGTGAACGACTGGGCCCGGTTCCTGCAGAAGATTCGGGCTCAGACCGGCGATCGTGTGAGCCCGTCGCAGATGGTTCACATCAAACGGAAAGCTGGTAACAAAATCGGCTATTGCGGAACCGACCAAGCGATGAAGTCACACGAACACTTCCAGAGCATGTTCGGTGCGTAATCGCCGATAAGGGGCGGCTGGCAGGCTGGCAGCCGGGAAGACAGGCCCGGTCAGCCTGCCGTCGTGCCTTCAGCAATCGGCTTCCGGGTTGTCCGATCCGACGCAGGCAGACTTTTCGACCATCTGGTTCGAGGTGCTGGTGGCCAACAGGTTCACGGCCCCCAGTATGCCGCCGCCGACGAGCGCAAGCAGCAAGGCATATTCCACGGCGGCCGTCCCGTCACGCCGGGAAAAGAATTTTGAGATCAGCGACTTGATGCTCATGACATCCCCCACTCAGTCTAAAGACTTTATATAAAAAAACTTTATAGAAGTCGAATGCAATCTGACTAGGGGCACGACAGCCGTCAATTTGCCTTGCGACCGCTGCGAGCGGGCGCAGCAATATTCGACATCTGGCCTTTGATTCCGGATTGCCCAGCCGAACTGGAATTGGGGTTGCCCCGGTTTTCGGCCTCGTCCGAGCGCTTCGCGCCGGAGCGGCCCTGTTCGGGAGTGTCATCCGGCTGCGCCGAGGACATGGCAGAAGCAGAGTGTTCGTTGCTGGCGAGCAGCACGGCAGAGCCGCTCATGGAGGTCGCCACGCTAGAGCCGAGGGCGATTGCGCCCGCAAGAATGATGCCGCCCATGAAGCTCAGCAAAATCCCA
>JAWVYK010000233.1:0-3955 GCA_033722755.1 Rhodovibrionaceae bacterium
CCGATGAAGCCGGGTTCCGCCACACGGCCGTTCTTCGGCGTGAAGCCGGTCATCGTGGACCACGAAGGCCGCGAACAGGAAGGCGCGACGGAAGGCAACCTCTGCATCGCCGATTCCTGGCCGGGACAGATGCGCACGGTCTATGGCGACCACGAGCGCTTCTTCCAGACCTACTTCTCCTCCTATCCCGGCAAGTATTTCACCGGCGACGGCTGCCGGCGGGACGAGGACGGCTATTACTGGATCACGGGGCGCGTGGACGACGTCATCAACGTGTCCGGCCACCGCATGGGCACGGCCGAGGTCGAAAGCGCGCTGGTCACCCACGGCAAGGTGGCGGAGGCCGCCGTCGTTGGCTATCCGCACGACACCAAGGGCCAGGGTATCTATGCCTATGTGATGCTGAACTCCGGTGAAGAGCCGTCGGAGGACCTGAAGAAAGAACTGGTTCAGACGGTGCGCAAGGAAATCGGGCCGATCGCCTCGCCCGACCTGATCCAGTTCACGCCGGGCCTGCCGAAGACGAGATCGGGCAAGATCATGCGTCGCATCCTGCGCAAGATCGCGGAAAACGACTACTCCAATCTCGGCGACACCTCGACGCTCGCCGACCCGGGCGTGGTCGACGACCTGATCGAAAACCGGCAAAACCGCGAGTGACTGACTGACTGCAATACGCCGCGGATTTAGCGGCCAGACAGAAAGGCCGGTCCCGTTCCCCCGGGGCCGGCCTTTTGTCGTCCCATAAGAAAATTTCGAGTGAATCGCGCCGCGCAAGCAAATGGCGCAACCGAATATTTACCTTTTTGCGCAATTAAACAAACACCTAGTGCAATCTCCGCGTTATATGATATGGGTTTGTGCTGGGAAAGAATTAAGCGATCCGTCCGGTCACCGGCCGGCGTTCAGGGGGATCGTTTACCGAGTCTGAAGGGGGCAGACCATGAACACTCGCGTTCTTGCCGCTGTGGGGGTGGCGGCCATGCTCGTGACAAGCACGGCGCAGGCCAACGAATTTGTTGCGCACAACGGCCTACAGGGCCGCCTTTACGGCGATCTCGACCTCGGCGGCAAGTACATGGGCCGGCAGGGCACGACGCAGCTTCCCATAATCAATACCGGAAGCGGTCGCGACACCGGGCGCGCGCTGGACGACCTCGACGCCTCGGTTGTGGCCTACCAACTCAAGGGCGGCATCGGCACGGTCTTGCGTGGCAAGCGGAACATCCTGGGCCACGAGGGCACCGTGGGCTTCCACGCGCGCGGCGCCTTCGCCTGGGGCCACGGACACGACTGGCGGGGGCCCACCGTGGCCCCGGCAGGTACGGTCGGCCGCCTCGTCCACGTCGACGGTTCGCTGAGCGCGCCGATCAGCAGCATCGACTACGCGATGATCGACACCGAGTACGACGCCTATAAGATCTACGGCGGCGCCTCGTTCCAGACGCCGCTCGGCGATACCGCCGAACTTGGCCTCCAAGTCTACGGGGGCTTCGGCGGATATATGATCCGAGATGAAACGGCCTTCGCCGCGCCCGGCTTCGACGTGGAGACGGACACCAGACTGGACAGCTACAAGTTCTCCGGGGGTTTCGGCGTCTACCCGGTCTTTCCCATCAGCCCCACCGCGCAGTTCGTCATCGGCGTCAGCGCGGGGCTCTACGTTATGGAGACCGACCTGGCGGTCCACCAGAACGTCAACGGGTCCATGTTCCGGGCCAGCGACGGCAACACCAAGACAAGCTATCAATTCGGCGGCCAGGCCAGCGTCAACTTCCAGCCGCTCCCGGAATCGCCGGTGCAAGTGGAGGCCGCTGCCGCGGTCGTAAACTACGGCGACGTGCCGAAGGCGGAGCTGCCGACGCAAACGGGCAAACCGCAAAGATCGGCTACGAATCGAGTACGACCATCGAGCTCTCCCTCGGGGTGCGCGTGGCCTTCTAGGCGCACCTCGGCGGGTGAGTCTCCTCACCGTTTTGAAGACCGAGAAACGGGGGGCCGGATTACCGGCCCCCCGTTCCCGCTGGTGGGGGTACAGGATTTGCTGCGGGGTCGGTCGCAGCCCGATCCTGCAACTGTTCGCCAGACACCGTGGCAGCGAGGCTTGGAGGAAATCCCTGCCTTTCATCCGGCGAACGGAGGAGACTCTGCGCCGGGAAGCAAGGCGTCGGTTTCACGCAGGTCCCCTCTAGTGAATCTACCAAAAAGCGATATGGTGTCGAGTCTTTTTTCATCAAAAAGTTATATTTTTTGTCGCATAGCCTGCATGTGTTGTCGTCCGGCGCGGCCGGTCTGTAGCATGCCAAGGCAAAGGCTTGGCACCTCAACAACTTGAAGGGGGAGGCGTCCCGTGGAACCGAAAAAGTGGCATATCACCATGGACGAGGCGGCCGCCTGGCCGGTCGATCCCGGCGAGCGCAGCGCGCGACCGCTGGAGCACGGCACGATGCATGTGCATTGGTATGCGCCGAAAGGCCGCGACAAGCAGATACCCCACGACCAGGACGAGATCTACATCATCGCCAAGGGCAGCGGTGAGTTTCACCGGGAGGGCGAGCGGGTGAGCTTCCAGCCCGGGGACGTCCTCTTCGTCGCCGCGGGCGAGGATCACCGCTTCGAGAATTTCAGCGACGACTTCGCGACCTGGGTGGTTTTCTGGGGCCCCAGGGGCGGCGAACCGGCCTAGGCCGTCCGGGCACTCTCTGCTCTCCGCTCAGCCCTCTCCGCCGGCCCGCCGGGTGATCTCGGCTTGCCGCTCGCGAATGTCGTCCGGCCACTGTGCCTTGATCCAGTCGAGGACGAGGCGGATGTCCGCATCGCTCATCTCGCCGGCGAAACCGCGCATATCCGTCTTGTAGCCCTCGGGCGCGAAGGCGGCGGTGCCGTGCTTGGTGACGGCGAACAGCTGGCTGTCGGGGTGGTGCCAGGTGTGGCCGCTCGCGTCGTGCGGCGGTGCGGGAAGCCGGCCGTCGGCTCGGCGCTCGCGCCAGTTCTCTTGGCCTTCCAGGTCTGCGCCGTGGCAAGAGGCGCAGTGTTCCATGTAGAGCGCCCGGCCCTCGACCATCTTGGCCTCGCTCAGCTGGGCCTGCTGCGTACCGCCGTCAAGAAATGTCCGATAGATGCCCACCGACCCGGCCAGGACGGCCAGCGCGGCGACGGTCCCGACGGCGGCCGAGCGGAGCGATATGCGGCTCACAGGCGGCAACGCGCGCTCACCGGCTCAGAAGTCATAGCAAATGCCCTTGCGCTCCCAATCGCCGAAGCGCGTGGGCTCCGGCCCCTCGGGGCCGCCCACTTCCTTCTTGCCCTCCGGGTCTCGCGGCTTCGCGCCGCCGGGTTGCGACCTGGCGGCCGCATCGAGGCCCTGGCGCCGGGTCTTCGCTTGGGCGGAGGCGTCCAGTTGCTCGCGCGTCACGCTGCGCGAGGCGGCCTTGGCTTGCGGCCTCCCGGTTCGCGACGGGCGCGCCGGGCGCGGGGCGTGGCTGGTAAAGTTTTTGCTCATGGGCAAACCATATGGCATCGACAGCCGTGCCGCCAAGCCCCGACAGAGGCATTTCCCCAGGCGCATGCCAGGCGCAGCCCGCCCGGTCCGGGCCCCCGCAGCGCTGCCTTGAACGACTGCAGCCCGTGGACCATTTTACTGGTCGCTGCTGGGACTTCTCCTCGGGCACTGGCGTGAGAGATTGCTGTCAATGAACTTCTTCCGCACCTCACTGCTTCTGGCGGCCATGACCGCGCTCTTCCTGGGCGCAGGGTTTTTGATCGCTGGCCAGGCGGGCATTCTGATTGCGCTTTTGGTCGCCGTGGCGATGAACTTCTTCGCCTACTGGAACGCCGACCGGCTCGTCCTGTCGATGTACGGCGCGAAGGAGGTTGATGCGCGGACCGCGCCGGCGCTCTACGGAACGGTTCAGCAGCTTGCCGATCGCGCGGATCTGCCGATGCCGCGCGTCTA
>JAWVYK010000234.1:0-3941 GCA_033722755.1 Rhodovibrionaceae bacterium
TCTTGGACGGGGTTGCGGAGCGCCCCTGACGGTCCAGCGGCTCAACCGCGGACGTTGTACAAGCGCTGGGGGCGGAAAGGCGCAAGCCCCAGTCCGAATGGACGCAAAGGCGAGCCAAGTCTGGGCGAGTGCCCTAGCTGCCCCGCATAACAGTGAAACGACCCGCGCCGTCTGCCACGGGGCGCAAATTTCGGCTTAATTGCAGTCGGCCTGGATGTTCTGGGATTGGATACAGTCGGCCGTGTCTTGAAATCGGTCCGACACAGCCTCGTTGAGCGCGATAACGCTGGCCATTGTCCCGCCGGCAATCAGCGCCAGCAACAGCGCATACTCGACCGACGAGACGCCCGAACGGTCACCAAAAAATTTTCTCAACAATGACTTGGCGATCGTCGGCAAGGCCCACCCCGAAAAACCCCCTACACGAGATTCGCACGTTTAACGTGTTTCTTAAAAGTTAACATCGTGCAATAGGGTAGGCAACTGGGATTTGGATTACTATTTCAGGGTGTTTTTTATCCCAACCGGTTGAACGGAAGTTTGAAAATTATCTGCCAGCCCGGTCAGATCCAGATGCCACGCACGCTTGCGGTTGCGAAAACCGGCCAATGGCCTCGGCATTTCGCCGCCGCCCGATGGCGCGAACGAACACGAGACACAGCCTGCCGCACTGCTGAGCGCGACTACAATTGAAGCTTTTGGATAATATTCGCTTGTATTCGCAAGATCGCTTCCAACCGAAGCGAACCCGCGAAAGTGATCGACGTTTCCCGCCCGGAGCCTTCGCCGGTCGCAATGATCCTCACCCGCTGGGCGCCAGGAGTCTTGGTTTGCAGGAAAAGCTCTATTCTCGGGGGTTCGGCGCACAAGAAATCGCAGAAAATCCGCCTGTGGAAAAACTACCTATAGTCTCGCTTTGCTGCGCGGCCTTCTACTGGAATCCCCCAACCCGCACAGCGGAGTACGACCCATCATGTTTGATTACATTGACACACTGATCGAAGCGCCAACCAGGGCACCCATGAACTCGCGCGCCTGCAATACCCTCGATGTGTGCCGGTACGTGCAGGGACTTGACGACCTGGCAAGGCAAGAGGGCATCAATATCGAGCTGCGCACCGACTTCGGACACCTCTGCGAGCTTTCTCGCGAGTTGCCCGACAAGCCCTATCCGACTGCCATGTTCGATCCGATGAAGTCCGACGTGGGCGCGCACAACGCGTTCTGGCTGAAGGGCACGGACGCCCAGGGCCGCGTCGTGCACCTGCAGGCCGCGCGCCTGTACGATCTGAAGGGCCGCAGCATGGCCGAGCATTTCGAATCCATGGAGGCGTTCTACGCCGATCCGTCGCTGTTCCACGATACGGAGGTCTGCCGCTCAGGCGCGCCGGCATTGCGGCGGATCACCGGCCGTGTGGCCTACCACGGCGAGCTTTGGATACGTGGAGAAAACCCGAGCTTCCGGGGACGGCAGCTCTCGCATCCGCTGTCCCGCCTGCTGCTGGGTCTGGTTCTGGCGCGCTGGGCGCCGGACTTTGCCGTGGCCTTCGCCTATTCGCGTTCCGTCGATCGCGGACTGCCTGCGCGCTATGGATACTGGCATATCCAGCCCGATGCGGTCCGCTGGCAGCGCACGCCGCCCAAAGGTCCGCTCCGGGTCTGGCTCATGTGGCTTACCGGAGAGGATCTCCAGGATCTCACGCGCTTGCCTTTAGAAACGGAATATCGATGTCCTGCGTGATGTTCGACAGGCATGCCAGCATCGGCTGGCCGTTCGGTGCGAAAACTCGGAACAGGAAGCGTTCGTAGGGCACCCACAACGGGGTCTGGCCCGGTCGCTCCATGATGGCGCGAATATGGCCCAGCCAGGGTTCTCCCGTCTCGAGGACCCTGGCATAGGGATGCATGACCCTCTTGCTGTACGTCCGGCCGGGTTCGTCGACCCGGTAAGGCCGGCCGGCCGCGCCTCGCACCCACGACTGGCCGTAAACCCAGGCACAGCCGCATTTCCGGCCGGCGTGCAGGCAAACCCATTGCGACGACTCCTCGTCCCACTGGTAGAGGACGAGGTAGTCCAGGATGTCCTGAATCGATTCCAGCCCTATGTCCTTTTGCGGACCGGACAGCCGGCGCCCGATCCACTGCAGCAGCGAGCCGCAGTTCATCACACGCTCGGGCTCCAGCTGCTTGGCGGTGATTCTCTCCGCCAGCGTGATCTGGCGAAAATCTCGGACTTCCTCAAGCCGGGTCAAAGCATCGCTGCCGTGCGAGTAATGCTCGAAATTCCAGGCGTCGAAATAGAATCCGAAGTCGATCTCGCAGTCCCTGCACTCCCGGTCGAGGAAGCGGCGCACGCTTTCGATGCCGTCGTCTTCCGCAGCACGCAGGTCGAAACGGACCGCAACCTGAGACCCGCATCGACGAACCCTCAGAAGACCGTAGCGGCTAAAGGCGAAATGCGCCCCGATGCCGGTGTCGGGAAAGATCCCGCCGGATGCCGCACCCGGAGAGTTGAGCCAGGGCCGCCAGGCCCCGGTTTCGTCGACCCACCACTCGCTTTTCAAATACCGCTGAACGATTTCGTCCGACATCGTCTTGTGCCGTTCTCTCTAATAGGCTCCAGTCTGTTGGCCGCACTCGACCGGATGTGTCGTCCCGCCATCAACCAGTGGCCGTCCGGACTATCCGGATTTCTTCTGGTGACGCGCCATCACCGAGATGAGCTGCTCTAGGTGCAGTCTCAGTTTCTCGTCAGGCATGTCGTTCAAGGTCTGAGCGACCCTGATGGTGCGATCGGAAATCGCCCGTTGCCCTTCGCCGTGATCGCGTGCCGGCCGGCTGTCCAGGGCTTCCAATCCGTTAAAGAAATAGTCCATGCCGACGCCCAGGACTCGCGCAAAATTATAAAGCCGCCCGGAGCTTATCCGGTTGGCGCCGGCCTCGTATTTCTGAACTTGCTGAAAACTTACCCCTACCTCCTTTGCCAGGCTGCTCTGGCTCAAGCCTGCTGCGACGCGTGCCCTGCGCAGACGTTCGCCGATTTCGTGGTCGTATTTGTCGCCCGCCATGGAGTAGACGCTCCCCGATACGTGATTTGCGAATCCCAGGGATTGGGCAGTCGGACCCGCCGTCCAGATATCCCTCCCGTGGTGAGGGAAATCATTGCTCATTCGATTTCATAATACAATCATGCGTTAATCATGCCATCGTCGCTCGAAACCCTCGTTGCCTTTTCGCTAGCGACAGCGGTCATCATCGCTGCGCCCGGACCAACGATCGCGCTCATTGTCGCCAACAGCCTGTCCGGCGGATTGCGCGTTGGGTTCTCGACCATTGCCGCGGTGCTTCTGGCAGACGTGTTGCTGATCGCGGCGATCGCGCTTTTCTTCGAATCGGCCAGCGGCTGGGCGCAAGCCAACTGGACGGAGATTTCCCTCGTCTGCGCCGCCCTGCTGGTCTGGCTGGGGACACAGCAAATTCGCAAGGCCGCCTCGGGCGAGACGCCCCTTGCATCCATCGACGCCGTCAGCAGCGGATTCCTCTCGACCGCGCTCAATCCCAAGACGCTGCTGTTCTTCGGGGCCTTCATGCCCCAGTTCATCGACGCATCGGCGCCGATCGCGCCGCAGGCGCTGCTGCTGTCGATTTGCTTTGTGGTGGTCTCCGCGCCAATCGCGGCAAGCTATGCCTTTGCCGCGGCGCGTCTGAAGGAGCGCGTGGAGCGCAACCAGAAGCTTCTGAAGCTCACGCGCTATCTTTCCGGGGTCACCCTGATCGTCATCGCAAGCGTCAGCCTGGTCTCGGCGCTCTAGTGGCCGTGCGAATGGCCTGGCCTGGCCCACGGCCTACCCGGCACACCGGGTTTAGAGGCTCGCGCGCGCGCATTCCTCGCCTGGGCGTCCGGCCAAAGGAAGGGTGGAATCAAGGAGCCTTGAAAAAAA
>JAWVYK010000235.1:0-3914 GCA_033722755.1 Rhodovibrionaceae bacterium
GGCCCAGGCGGTCGGTCGCGCGGGCGCCGGCTGAGCGGCCAGGTCCGCGTGCCGCGTCATGCCGCCATCGCCATCGGAATCCGCCCTCTCGCACAAGCATCAGCGCATCGCCGCCTGGCTGCCCTGGCTCACCTGGGGCCTAGGCGCGCTCCTGTTCTGCTACGCCTTTTTCCACCGGCTAGCGCCCAGTGTGATGATCGACTCGCTGATGCGCGATCTCGCGGTTGGCGGCGCGCTGCTGGGTAATCTCTCGGCCTTCTATTTCTATGCCTATGCCAGCATTCAAATTCCCGTCGGTCTGACGATCGACCGCTGGGGTCCGCGCCGCGTTCTCTCCATCAGCGCCGCCTTCTGCGCGCTTGGCAGCATCGTCTTCGCCGGCGCCGAAAGCCTCACCACCGCCTATCTCGGCCGGCTGATGATCGGCGCCGGCGCGGCCTTTGCCTTTGTCGGCTCGCTGAAGCTTGCCACCAACTGGTTCCCGCCGCGCCGCTTCGCGCAGTTGACCGGCCTGACCATGATGGCCGGCATGATCGGCGGAATCGCTGCGCAGGCGCCGCTGGCCGCCCTGGTCGAGATCACGGGGTGGCGCGCGGCGCTGACGGGCGCGGCCGTTGCCGGCGGCATCATCGCCGCGGCGATCTGGATCATCGTGCGCGACCGGCCGCCCACGGCCGCCGAGCAGCCACCGGACGCCGCGGCGCTGGGCGGGGAGACGGTAAGCGTGCTGCAGGGCCTCGTGCGCGTGCTGCGTACGCCGCAGAACTGGCTGATCGCGCTCACCTCCGCCGTGATGACCGCGCCGATGCTGTCCTTTGCCGGGCTTTGGGGCGTGGCCTGGCTGATGCAAACCCGGGGTTTCGAGCGTCCCGAGGCCGCGGCCACGACCTCGCTGTTGCTCATCGGCTGGGCCGTGGGCTCGCCGATCACCGGCTGGCTCTCCGACCGGCTGGGACGGCGCAAACCGATTCTGCAGGCCAGCATGCTGCTGGGCCTTCTGGCGCTGCTGGCTATCCTCTACCTGCCGGATTTGCCGGTTCCGGTTCTCTGGGCACTTTTCGCAGGCTCCGGGATGTGCTTCGGGGCGATGGCGGTGGGCTTCGCAATGGCGCGGACAGCCAATGCGACCGAGGTCACCGGCGCCGCCTACGGCTTCGTCAACATGGCCGTCACCGCCACAGGCGCGATCTTCCAGCCGCTTATCGGCTGGCTGCTCGATCTGCGCTGGAGCGGCGAGATGCTCGACGGGGCCAGGGTCTACTCGGCGGAGACCTATGGGTTCGCGCTCGCCTCACTGCCGATCTTCATGACGCTCGGGCTTCTGGCTACGCTGTTCCTGCACAGTGACAGCAAAGCGGAGACGCACAGAAAATGAGCGCCAAGAATTGCTTGGACGATCCACGAGGGCTGCTGCGGCGGATGTTCGACGCGGCCCTGACGGCGGCCGATCCGGCACGCTGCGTGCCGGCGCATCTGCCGGAGCCCGCGAAGGGGCGCACCGTCGTCGTGGGCGCCGGCAAGGCTGCGGCCGCAATGGCCCGCGCCGTGGAAGAGTCATGGCCTGGCGATCCGCACGACCTGAGCGGCCTCGTCGTCACCCGCTACGGCCACGCGGTGGACTGCGATCGCATCGAGGTCGTGGAAGCCGCACACCCGGTGCCCGACGCCGCCGGGCGCGAGGCCGCGCAGCGGATCCTGGAGCTCGCGCAGGACCTTGGCGAAGACGACATGCTGCTGTGCCTGATCTCGGGCGGCGGCTCGGCCCTGCTCAGCCTGCCGGCGCCGGGCCTGGAACTCGAAGACAAGCAGGAGGTCTCGCGCGCGCTGCTCAAATGCGGGGCGGATATCGCCGAGATGAACTGCCTGCGCAAACATCTCTCGGCTATCAAGGGTGGCCGTCTCGCCGCCGCCGCCGCGCCCGCCAGGGTGGTCAGCCTGCTGATTTCCGACGTGCCGGGCGACGATCCGGCGGTCATCGCGTCCGGGCCGACGGTCCCGGACCCGACCACCTTCGCGGACGCCCGCGCCATCCTCTCCAAATACGGCATCGAACCGCCCGCCGCGGTCGGCCGCCACCTGGAAGCGGCGGCAGAGGAGACGCCAAAGCCCGGCGACCCGCGGCTGGAGAGGAGCGAGGCACACCTGATCGCCCGACCGCAGGATGCGCTGTTGGCCGCGGCCGAGCTGGCAGAGGACGCGGGCGTAACGGCGATCGTTCTGGGAGACGCCATCGAGGGCGAGGCCCGTGATGTTGCCAAGGTCATGGCGGGCATCGCCGCACAGGTTCGCCGGCACGGCCAGCCAGCCGCAGCGCCGGCCGTGCTGCTGAGCGGCGGAGAGACCACCGTCACCATCAAGGGCGAGGGACGCGGAGGCCGCAACGCCGAGTTTCTGCTGGCGCTGACGGTCTCGCTGAACGGCATGCCCGGGGTCTATGCGATCGCAGGCGATACGGACGGCATCGACGGCACCGAGGACAATGCCGGTGCGCTCGCCGGCCCGGACAGCCTGGAACGCGCGGCCGAGGCCGGATGCGACGCCAAGGCCATGCTGGCCAACAATGACGGCTATGGGTTTTTCGACGCGTTGGACGACCTTGTGATCACCGGCCCGACGCTGACCAACGTCAACGACTTCCGCGCGATCCTGATCCTGCCCGACTGAAATTCGCCAGTGTGGCGGGCGTTACAGACCCAGGTGCTTGATGAAGCTCAATTCGCGCGATACGCCGCCCTCGGCCGGATGGCTTTCCACCGGGATATCGTGGACATGCACATCCTTCGCCCCGCTCTCCGTCAGGATATCGCGCGCCTTCGTCTCGGCCTCGTCGTCCGGCGTTTGGACCCAGAGCAGCAGCCCGCCGTGGGCAAGCTGCTCCTCGAGAACGTGGGCGTAGCGTTCCTCGATGAAACGCGACAGATAAGCGCCCACTGCGCCGCCGGCGCCGCCCGCGGCAACTGCGGCGCCGAGTGCGGCGCCCACCGCTCCGCCGGATGCCACTACAGCTGCCGCCGAGGCGACCGCACCGACGTAGGCGAGCGCGCTCACCGCCGTCGCCTTGGCTTCGACCTTGCTGTCTTCCTCTGGATAGGCTGCGTAGGGCACGCCGGTTTCGTCTTCCAGGTCACGCGTGGCTGTATAGCGTTCGCCGAACGCGCCGCGCAGCGCTTCGTCGGTCGCAAGCAGACTGAGCTGCGCCCGGTCGAAGCCGGCCACCTGAAGCCCGTCCACAGCCTTCTCGAGGTTCTCGGCGCTTTCGAAGATGCCAACGGCCTCTTTCACGGTTTCCGTCATTTCAAGGCCTACTCGTTCATGTATCCATAGCCCGTCCCGAAAACCGCGGGACGGGGACGTAAGGTGTGTCTATCAATGCGTCCGGCAAGTATCGCATGCAAAATCTTCTACTTTTATAGATCAACGCACGACGAGGCAGTGGCGTTTCATGCCGGGCGGTGCGGCATCACGGAATTTTCGCCTGAACAAGAACGCGCGCCGCGCTAGGCTATGGCCCGCCACTTTCCGAAGGGGATCACATGAGACGGCGACGCAAAGCCAAGATTCTGGCAACGCTCGGGCCCGCTTCTTCCGACGCCAAGATGATCGAGAAGCTGTTCGATGCCGGCGCCGACGTCTTCCGGCTGAATTTCAGCCACGGAACGCACGAGGAACACAGGGAACGATTCCGCATCATCCGGCAGTTGGAGAAGGCGCGCGGCCGGCCCGTGGGCGTGGTGCAGGACCTGCAGGGCCCCAAGCTGCGCATCGGCCGGCTGCAAGACGGCGAGGTCCGTCTGGAACGCGGCCAAAGCTTCAGGCTGGATCTGGAGGACAAGCCGGGCGATTCGAGCCGCGCGCCCCTGCCGCACCCGGAAGTGTTCAAGGCCCTGGAGAAAGGCGCACACGTCCTTCTCGAC
>JAWVYK010000236.1:0-3896 GCA_033722755.1 Rhodovibrionaceae bacterium
AGCCAGGTGACCACCGGCGAGACCAGCATCAGCCAGGCCGTCAGCAGGCTTGCGAGAACCGGCCGGCGTGCGTATTCACCCATGGCCCGCCAGTCAACGCGCAGCAGGGTGGCGCAGAGAATCAGGACCACGGCCGGCGCGAGCAGCGGCCGGGCGAGCGCGGCCAAGCCGGGCAAGGCGAGCCCGATAAAGACGCCGGCGAACAGCATCCAGGTGGCGTGGCCTCCGAGAAAGCCGAGAAGGCGCAGCATGCGGCGGAGTCTCCTCCCGGGATCTGGCTCGAAGGGGTGCGGGCGGCGTGCCTGCGTCGTGGCAGCGCGCCCGAAGCTAGCGGCTTTGCCGCGGGCGCGGCAATGATCTAAGGTCGCCATTGCCTTCGCACAGGCCAGGGCGAGGTGGGATGGAAGACGCAAAAAAAACCGGAGACGACATGAGCCTGGAGGCGCCCTACACCCGGCACGGCGAGCATGTGCGCAGCGAGTGGATCGACTACAACGGCCATATGAACGTGGCCTACTACGTGCTCGCCTTCGACCACGCGACGGACGCTTTTCTCGAGGAACTGGGCCTTGACGAGGCCTATCGTCAGCGCGATGGCGGTTCCGTCTTCGCGGTCGACTCCCGGGTCAGCTATCTGCAGGAGGTGCACGAAGGCGATCCGCTGTCCTTCGAGACGCAACTGCTGGGCTTCGACGACAAACGTCTCCATATATTCCACCGCATGTTCCATGCCGAGGAGGGGTTTCTGGTGGCGACGAGCGAGTGGCTGCTTTTGCACATCGATCTTGCAGGATCGCGGCGGGTGGAACCGATGCCGGAGGCGATCATGAGCCGCGTGCGTGCGGCCTGGCGGAGCCATGGCGTGCTGCCGCGCCCCGAGGAGGTCGAGCGGCCGATGCGCGTTCCCAAGCCGTCGTCCGGCGAGGCCGCCGGCGCGCCGGCCGTCGCCACGGAGACCAAATCCTGATGCGCGGATCCGAGCGTGCGGTCTCCATCCTGCCGGCTCTCGCGGCGGCGCTGCTGCTCGCCGGTATCGTCGCGCTGTATTCTGCGCCGGCGAGGGCGGAGTGCACCGATCCGCCGGAGCCCGGGGTCGACTGGTCGCGTTGCTCCTTCGATAACCTGAACCTCACCGAGCTGGAGCTGAAGGGCGCGAACCTTGACGACACCAGCTTCCTGCGCGCCGACCTGACCGGCAGCGATCTCACGGAAATACAGGGCTACCGGGTGAAGTTCATCAGCGCGACGCTGGAGAAGGTGGTCTTCGACGGCGCCAAGCTATTACGCGCCGATTTTACCAAGGCAAAGCTTACGAACGCGTCCCTCGTCGGTGCCGATTTGCGCAATGCCCGGTTCTACAATGCGAATTTCACGGGTGCCGACCTGACGGATGCGAAAATGAAAGGCGCGGACCTGACAGGCGCCAATTTCAGCGGCGCGACCTGGACGGACGGCGAGCGGGTGTGTCGTGAGGGCTCCGTCGGCCGCTGCTTCTAGGCGCACTGGCCGACGCTCGCAATCAGCCGCTTTCGGCGAGCTTTCTGAGGCCCTCTCCGCTCAGGCGATAGGGCAGCCAGTCCTGCTTCTGCTCAAAGCCCAGCCGCTCGTAGACATCGCGCGCCGGGTTCCAGTGCAGCACCGAAAGATCGAGCCGCCGGCAGTCCCGCTCCACCGCCAGGGCCGCCAGGCGGGCAATCAGTTGGCGCCCGAGGCCTCGTCCGCGCTGCTCCTCGCGCACGAAGAGGTCTTCCAGATAGATGCCAGGCCGGCCTTCAAAGGTCGAATAGTCGTGGAAGAAGAGGGCAAAACCGACAGCCTCGCCATCGGCCTCCGCCAGCAGGCATTCGAAGTAGCGCTGCGGGCCGAAGCCATCGCGCCGGATGTCGGCCTCTGTGGCGCGCACCTCGTGGGCCAGACGCTCGAATTCCGCCAGTTCCCTGATCAGCCGCAAGATGGTGCCGGCGTCGGATTCGGCGGCCTCGCGGATCACCGTTTGGCTCATTGCGCCCCCGCGAGCCGCCTGAGCGCTTCATCCTCGATGCGGTAGACGATTTCGCCCGGCGCGCTCATCCCGCAGCGCTGGTAGAAGGCGCGCGCCTCCGGGCTTGCAGCGCGCACGTTCAGCTCCATGCGCGCATAGCCGTGCGTCACCGCTTCCTTGGCCGCCGCCGCCATAAGCCGCCGTCCCAGGCCCAGTCCGCGCGCGCTGTCGGCGACGTAGAGGTTCTCCACCAGCAAGACCCGGCCGCCCTTGAAGAACGAGAACACGGGGTAATAGGCCAGGTAGCCGGCAGGCTCGCCGTCGGCCATCGCGATCAGCGCCTTGAAGGCGGGCTCCGGGCCGAAGGCCCAGGCGGCGACCGCCTCGCCGGTGACGTGGTCGAGCTCTGCCTTGCCCTCGTGCGCGGCCAGTTCGCGAACCAGCGTGGCGAGCGCCTCGGCGTCCTGCGGGCCGGCGTGGCGGATCGCGATGCGTTGCGCGGCGGCGGGTTTGGTCATGCACGAAACCATAGCCAAAGCCCGGCGGTGGCGGCAACGAGGCTTTCGCCGGGCCAGGGCGTCGGGCTATGAATAGGCGAACGCGCTGAAAAGCACGCCAAAAAGGGGGGTGGCAAGGCCGGCATGGCCGAACAGGAAAGCAAGGGGACGCCGCAAGAGGCGCTGGAGACGCCGGCGACGTTGGCGCGCCGTGCCATTCCCAGGCTGCTGCGCAAATTGGGCAACAACGACCAGATGCTGCTAGCGGCGCTCGCCGTGGTTCTTGGCGCGGCCGCCGGGGGACTCTCCATCGGGTTCCGTTACGCCATCGACATCATACAGTTTGGCGCATTCGGCTTCTTTGGCGAGCAGGTGGTCAGCAACCTGCGCGACGTGGGTTCCTGGCGCATCGTCCTGGCTCCCACGCTGGGCGGCCTCCTCATCGGGCTGCTGGTCTACAAGTTCATGCCGAAGGGCCGTCCTCAGGGCGTGGCCGACGTCATCGAGGCCAGCGCGCTGAAGGCCGGGCGCATGTCGATCCGCGACGGGCTCAAGGCCGCCGGCATTTCCGCGGCCTCCATCGGCGTCGGCGCATCCGTCGGGCGGGAGGGCCCGGTCGTGCACCTGGGGGCCAGCGTGGGCGCCTGGCTGGCCCAACGCCTCCATTTGGGGCGCAGGCTGTCGCGCACGCTGCTCGGCTGCGGTGTGGCGGCGGCGGTGGCGGCGTCGTTCAATGCGCCCATCGCCGGTGTTTTTTTCTCGCTCGAGGTGGTGGTCGGGCACTACGCGCTGTCGGCGTTTGCGCCCATCGTCATCGCCTCGGTGACCGGCACCATCATCTCGCGCATGCACTACGGCAATTTTCCGGCCTTCATCCTGCCGGAACACTACGACATCACCTCGTTCCTGGAGTTTCCGGCCTTCGCCTTGCTGGGCGTGGTCAGCGCCGTGGCCGCCATAGCCTTCATGCGCGCCGTGTTCTTTGCCGAGGAATTGTTTTCCGGCCTGTACATCGCCCGCTGGCTGCGCGCGGCCGGGGCGGGGCTTTTCGTGGGCGTGATCGCGCTCGCCTTTCCGCATCTGATCGGCGTCGGCTACGAGGCGACGGACATGGCGATCGGCGAAAGCCTCGATCTGTGGATGTTGATCGCGCTCATCGGCTTGAAGATCGCGGCCACCGCGGCGTGCATCGGCAGCGGCTTCGGCGGCGGCGTGTTCTCGCCCTCGCTGTTCATCGGGGCGATGCTGGGCGGCGCCTTCGGGATCGTCGCGACCTCGGCCTTCCCGGAACTGTCATCGGGCCACGGCGCCTATACGCTGATCGGCATGGGCGCGGTCGCCGGCGCGGTGCTGGGCGCGCCGATCTCGACCATCCTGATGATCTTCGAGCTGACCGGCGACTACGCGCTCACCATCGC
>JAWVYK010000237.1:0-3884 GCA_033722755.1 Rhodovibrionaceae bacterium
AGAACTGCAGCGTGGCGATGTGCGACTGCGCGGTCCCGTTGGCGGAGTTGCCCACCGTCGCGGCGCCGATCGGGCCCTTACCGGAAAGGCCCGGCGTGAACGACGCGCCCACCTGGAAGCCCGCGAAGCGCGGCGAGAAGTAGCTGATGGTGTAGGCGTCGTTGTGGGTGTCGACGTAGGTGCCCGTCTGCACCGAGCGGAAGTTGAGGAAGCCGCCAACGCCGAAGGTCGACGGGATCGGCACGAAGGCGCTCACCCAGCCGGTGTTGATCGGCACGCCCGGTCCGAACGGGCCGACTTCCTTCATGCGGTAGCCGGCGGAGTTCGTCCAGCCCATCTCGAAGGAGCCGAAGCTGCCACGCAGCCACAGCCACTGCTCGTCAGCCGGATGCCCGAAGGATTCCAGCTCGAAGCGCAGGCCGGCCTCGATGCCGTTGTCGAGCGTCTGCGAGGCGGTGAAGTTGATGGTGGAGTCGTGATAGAACGTGAACGGGTTCTGATCCGTGCCGTCCGTCTCATCGACGTCGGTAAAGCCCTGGTAGGCGTTCATGAAGCCCGAAAGGCTGACTTCAAAGCCTTCCTGGGCCTGTGCAGCGGACGCGGCGATCAGGCTCGTGCCGATGAGCGCCGTCGTCCCGTAGAGAAGCTTCTTCATTGCTCCCTTTCCTCTCTCTGATTGCGGTTGCCAGCCTGTCACGTGTTGCCCCTGAACCATGCCGGGTTCCCCCAGGAGCCCCCGTGACTGCCCTTAGGCCTCGTCATAAAGCCTCTAATAATTAATAGAATCAAGATATCTATGCTGCGAAATGTATGAAAAACATAAAGTGTGGTTTTTCCGCCACAGCGTGTTGTCGGTACGCTTCACTCCTGTTGGGAAGCTTTGTGATTCCAGCGGCTTGCGGAGCGCGTTTCTTGCGGCGCGCCGGCAATTTCTCCATAGTTGGGCGCGTCCGCGACCGGCGGACTGTCGAGTCGCCCCAGATATCAGGCGATTAAGCCGGTGAAATCAGTGCGTTAAGTGGAATTGGCCGTGGCAGAACCTGCCGAACAGAGAGTGTCGCTCGACCAGGCGCTCGACCTGGCGACAAAGCTGCAGCAGCAGGGCCGGCTTGACGAAGCGAGAAGCATTTACGAGCAAGTGCTGATCAAGCTGCCGCACCAGCAGCGGGCGCTGTCCATGCTGGCGTCCATCAGTTACCAGCAGGGCGACGACCTGCAGGCCGAGGCCTATCTCGACCGTTTGATCCAGATCCTGCTTGGACAGGTGGAGGAATCGCCGGATGCAATCGGCCCGCGCGCCGCGGCCGTCAATTTGCTGCTGGCCCGCGGCCGCAACGTCGAGGCCGAGACGCTGATCAGCGATCTCAAGCTGCCGCTCAACCCGATCCGCGCGACGCCGGAATTATTCGGCCGCAAGCGCGACGACGCCAAGGCGCGCGGCCTGCCCGGCATGATCATCAACACCATGCCGAAGTCGGCCAGCGAGAGCATCTGGAACAAGCTGGCGCAAGGCCTCGGTATGGCGCAATCGCACCTGTCCATCGGCCTGTTTCCGGAATGCTGCCTTATCCCTTTCCGCCTGGCCCGCGTTGCCGAAGGCGGAATCATCGCCAAGGAACACATTCCGGCCAGTGCGCACAATTTGAAGTTGCTCGAGGAGCACGGGCTGACCCGCATGGTCGTGCACCTGCGCGATCCGCGCCAGGCCATGCTTTCCTGGGTGCATTTCGTGCGCGACGACGTGTCCATGCGCCTGATGGCGCCGATCTGGCGGCGCACCGTTCCGCCCGCGCATATCGTCAAGGGACCGCTGGACGAAACCGTCGACTGGTGCATCGAGCACTACCTGCCGATCCTGGTCGACTTCATCGACGGCTGGCGCCGGGTGGCGGCGGACCCGCAATCGCCTTTCCAGGCGCGTTTCCTCACCTTCGAGAAATTCCGCACCGAGCCCGAGGCCTACTTCGACGAGGCGCTCGATATTCTGGGCGCCCCGAAAGCCGGATTCCGGGCCGAGGCACAAGCCGAAACCGTGCATTTGCGCAAGGGTGCCCTTGACGAATGGCGCGAAGTCCTGGACAAGCAGCGCCAAGCGGCGGCCTGGAAGCAGATTCCGGCGGACATGGCCGAACAGTTCGGCTGGGAGAAGTAAAGCGGCCAGGCGTCCGGCGGGCGCTGGAAACGCACACCGGCGCTGCAGGACTGGGCGCTTTAAGTCGCATGGGGAAGTCGCTAGATTAACGCTTTCGGCCCCGCCGCGTGGGGTGGCGGGTGCCGATCCGGGGCGCTCCGCCGCCCTCGTGCGCTTCCATCCGGCCGGCAAAGCCGCCCGGAGTGGCCGCGAGGATGCACCTGGCGGGGGACAAGAAGAGAGTATGAACGTCATGACGAGGCTCGATCACACGACGATCCGGAACACCAAAGACAGGAAAGTTTCGCGCGGGCCGCTCGGCGCAGCGCTGGCGCTGACGGCGTGTGCCGCGCTGGCCTTGGCCGCCTGCGGACCGGCCAATACGGAGTTTCCGGAAGGCACCGATACCATCCGCCAGACCGGCGACGCCTACACCACGCCGCAGCAGGCCACCGGCAGCGTGTTCGGCGAGGACGGCGTGGTGCTCTTCGGCGAGAACAACATCTTCTCCGGTGACGAAGGCGGCGGCGGCGGCGGGCCGGGCATCGGCGTCAACAGCTATCTCTGGCGCGCGTCGCTGGATACGGTCTCCTTCATGCCGCTGGCCTCTGCCGATCCCTTCGGCGGCGTCATCATCACCGACTGGCATTCGCCTGCGGAAACACCGGACGAGCGATTCAAGGTCAACGTCTACATCCTGGGCCGCGAGCTTCGCGGCGATGGCATCCGCGCCGCCGTGTTCCGGCAGAAGCGCGACCTCGACGGGTCCTGGGTGGACGCGCCTGTCGACCCGCAAACGGCCACCGACCTGGAAAACGCGATCCTCACACGGGCGCGGCAGCTGCGCATTGCGGGCATCCGGTGAGGCTCTCGGCCGGTTGAGGCGAAGACTGCGGCCCCTGCGGACGGCCGCACCCCGGTTGGACGGCGTTTCTGGCCCGTTGCGGCGGGCGGCGTGAGCCGAGCAGGACATGGATCGCTACAACGTCAAGGACACCGAAGAACGTTGGCAGCGCGCCTGGGAAAAGGCGCGCTGTTTTGAGGTCCGCGAGGATCCGGACCGGCCCAAGTACTACGTGCTGGAGATGTTCCCCTATCCTTCGGGGCGCATCCATATGGGCCACGTGCGCAACTACACCATCGGCGACGTGATCGCCCGCTACAAGCGGGCGCGCGGCTTCAACGTGCTGCATCCCATGGGCTGGGACGCCTTCGGCCTGCCGGCGGAAAACGCCGCCATCAAACACCACACGGCGCCGGCGAAATGGACCTACGAGAACATTGCCTACATGCGCTCTCAGCTCAAGCGCCTTGGCTTTGGTTACGACTGGGAGCGGGAGTTTGCCACCTGTGACCCGGACTATTACCACTGGGAACAATGGCTTTTCACCCGCCTGCTGCGCAAAGGGTTGGCGTACAAACGCAACGCGTCCGTTAACTGGGATCCCATAGACCAGACGGTACTGGCCAACGAGCAGGTAATCGACGGCCGGGGATGGCGCTCCGGCGCCATCGTCGAGCAGCGGGAGATCCCCCAGTGGTTTATCCGCATCACCGCCTATGCCGACGAACTGCTGCAGGACCTGGATCAGCTGGAAGGCTGGCCGGAGCAGGTCAAGACCATGCAGCGTAACTGGATCGGGCGTTCGGAGGGCCTCGAGGTGGATTTCGAGGTGGCCGGCGAAAGCGAGGCCATGCGTATCTACACCACGCGTCCGGATACGCTCCACGGCGTTACCTACATGGCGCTGGC
>JAWVYK010000238.1:0-3872 GCA_033722755.1 Rhodovibrionaceae bacterium
GCGCGACGCCCAGCCGGTCGAGCTGCTTGGGATGCAGCGAGGCGATGGCTTCCGGCTCCAGGTCGTCCAGGATGCCTGCCCGCCGGGTCATCGCCCCGGTGTGCCAGTGCTCCAGCACGCGGCCGGTGGACAGCACCATCGGATACTCCTCGTCCGGCAGCTCGTCGGGCGGCACCAAGTCCGTCGGCACGAATTTGCCGCGGCCCGACTTCGTCGGGAACTTATCGCCGAAGATGATCTCGTTGCCCGGTTTGCCGGGGTCGTCGCAGGGATAGGTGACCGAATCCTCGCGCTCCAGACGCTCCCAGGTGATGTTGTTGAGAGAGGGCATGATCTGGGCCATCTCGGCGAAGATGTCGCTGACCTTTTCGTATTTCCAGTCGAGGCCGATGCGCCGCGCGAGCTCCTGGACGATCCACCAGTCCTGGCGGGCGTCGCCCGGCGGCTCCAGAACTTGCCGCGACATCTGTATCTGGCGGTTGGTGTTGGTGAAGGTGCCGGTTTTCTCCGCATGCGCCGTGGCCGGCAGGATGACGTCTGCATGCCAGGCCGTCTCGGTCAGGAATATCTCCTGCACCACAAGATGCTCCAATTTGGCCAGCGCCTGGCGGGCATGCTGCTGGTCGGGATCGGACATGGCGGGGTTCTCGCCCATGATGTACATGCCCTTGATCTTCCCGTCGATGACGGCATTGACGATCTCGACCACGGTGAGACCCCGCTTGGGGTCCAGCTGGACGCCCCAGAATTCCTCGTATTCCTTGCGCACGGCCTCGTCCTCGACCGAACGGTAGTCGGGATAGACGATCGGGATGAGGCCGGCGTCGGAGGCGCCCTGGACATTGTTTTGCCCGCGCAGCGGATGCAGCCCGGTTCCGGGCCGGCCGATCTGACCGGTGGACAGCGCCAGCGAGATCAGGCAGCGCGCGTTGTCGGTGCCGTGCACATGCTGGGAGATGCCCATGCCCCAGAAGATGATGGATGCGCGGCTGGTGGCATAGATGCGCGCGACCTCCCGGATGGTTTCCGCGGGAATGCCGCAGACCTCTTCCATCTTCTCCGGCGGGAACTCTTGAATGCGCTCCTTGAGTTCGTCGAAGCCCTCGGTGTGGGCCTGCATATACTGCACGTCGTAGAGCTTCTCTTCGACGATGGTGTAGAGCATGGCATTCAGCAGGGCGACATCGCTGCCCGGCTTGAACTGCAGCATGTGGGTGGCTTAGCGCGCCAGGTTCTGCTGGCGCGGGTCCATGACGATCAGCTTGGCGCCGCGCTTGGCCGCGGCTTTCAGGTAGGTCGCGGCCACCGGGTGGTTTTGCGCCGGACGGGCGCCGATGACGATGATGCACTCGGCATCGTCGGCGGCCGTGAAAGGCGCGGTCACCGCACCGGAGCCGATGGTTTCCATCAGCGCCGCCACCGACGAGGCGTGGCACAGGCGCGTGCAGTGGTCGACGTTGTTCGTGCCAAAGCCCTGGCGCACCAGCTTTTGCACCAGATAGGCCTCCTCGTTGGAGCCCTTGGCGCTGCCGAAGCCGGCCAGAGCCTGGCCGCCCTCGCGCTCCAGGATCGCCTTCAGGCCGCGCGCGGCGACGTCCAGCGCTTCCTCCCAGCTGGCTTCGCGGAAATGGGTTTCCGGATGGGTCGGGTCGACCTGATCGTCCCAGCGCTTGGCCACGCCCTCCTTGCGGATGAGAGGCTTGGTCAGGCGGTGCGGATGGCTGATGTAGTCGAACCCGAAGCGGCCCTTGACGCAGAGGCGATTTTCGTTCGCCGCGCCGTTGCGGCCGTCGACCTGCACGATTCTATTGTCCTCGACCCGAACCTTGGTCTGACAGCCGACCCCGCAATAGGGGCACAGGGTGTCGACCTCCTTTTCGGGAAAGACCGTCCGGGTGTTGCCGGCTTCGTCGAGCAGGCTCTTTTCCATCAGTGCGCCGGTCGGACAGGCCTGCACGCATTCGCCGCAGGCCACGCAGGTGCTCTCGCCCATCGGGTCGTCGAAGTCGAAGATGACCTTGGCGTCGTGTCCGCGATAGGCCATGCCGATGACGTCGTTGACCTGCACCTCGCGGCAGGCGCGCACGCACAGCGTGCAGTGGATGCAGGCGTCGAGGTTGACCGCCATGGCCGGATGGCTGATGTCGGCCCTGGGCTGGCCGCGCTCGGGAAAGCGGCTGGCGTCGACGCCGACCCGGTCGACCCAGGACCAGAACTTGGAGTCCGGATCGTGCGAGGTTTGCCGTTCGGGCTGGTCGGCGACAAGCAACTCGAAGACCAGTTCGCGCGATTTGCGCGCTCGCTCGGACGCCGTTTGAACCTTCATGCCCTCTGCGGGCTTGCGGATGCACGAGGCCGCCAGCACGCGCTCGCCCTCGATCTCCACCATGCACGCGCGGCAGTTGCCGTCGGCGCGGTAGCCGGGCTCCGGCGCGTAGCAGAGGTGAGGGATTTCCGTTCCCTGGCGCTGGGCCACCTGCCAGATGGTCTCGCCGGGCTCCGCCGTCACGTCCTTGCCGTCGAGAGTGAAGGAGATGCGTTCGCTCATGGCTCAGAGTTCCTCGCGGAAATATTTGAAGACCGACTGTAGCGGGTTCGGCGCGGCTTGGCCCAGGCCGCAGATCGAGGCGTCGCGCATGACCTGGGAAAGCTCCTGCAGGAGTGCTTCGTCCCATTCCTCGCGCTTCATCAACTGGACCGCCTTTTCCGTGCCATTGCGGCAGGGCGTGCACTGACCGCAGCTTTCGTCCTCGAAAAACCGCATCAGGTTCAGTGCCGCGGCCTTGATGTCGTCCTTGTCCGACAGGACGATGATGGCGGCGGACCCGATGAAACAGCCGTGCTCATCCAGGGTGCCGAAATCCAGCGGGATGTCGCCCATGGACGCCGGCAGGATACCGCCCGAGGCGCCGCCGGGAAGATAGCCCTTGAAGGTGTGGCCCTCGGCCATGCCGCCGCAGTGCTGGTCGATCAGGTCCTTCGCGGTAATGCCGGCGGGCGCGATCTTGACCCCGGGCTCTTTGACCCGCCCCGATACCGAGAAGGAGCGCAGGCCCTTGCGTCCGTTCGCGCCTTGGCCTGCGAACCACTGCGCGCCCTTCTCCACGATGTCGCGCACCCAGTAGACAGTCTCCACGTTGTGCGTGAGCGTCGGCAGGCCGAAGACGCCAACTTCGGCGGCGAAGGGGGGCTTGTGCCGAGGCAGGCCGCGCTTGCCCTCGATGGACTCCAGCATCGCGGATTCCTCGCCGCAGATGTAGGCGCCCGCACCCCGGCGCAAGACGATGCGCGAATGATTGGCCAAACCGGCGCCTTCCAGTGCGGCGATCTCCTTCAGCAGGATTTCGCGCACCGCCGGATATTCGTCGCGCAGATAGATGTAGGAAGTGTCCGCCTCCACCGCCCAGGCGGCGATCAGCATGCCCTCCAGGAAGCGGTGGGGATCCTTCTCCAGGAAATAGCGGTCCTTGAAGGTGCCGGGCTCCCCCTCGTCGGCGTGGATGGCGAGCAGCCGGGGCCGGCGCTGCTGGCGGACGATCGACCACTTGCGCCCGGCCGGAAAACCGGCGCCGCCCAGGCCGCGCAGGTTGGCGTCGGAAAGCTCGGAGATGACCACCTCCGGATCGCGCTTGCCGGTCAGGCACTCCTCCAGCAGGGCATAACCGCCGTCGCGCCGATAGGCATCGAACCCGATGTATTCGGGGATGCGGGGATGCAGGTGGCCGCCTTCGATCGTCTCCAACAGGTTGTCGACCGTGGCATTGTCCACGTGGTTGTGCCCGACCTCCGCCACCGGCGCACACTGGCAGCGCCCCATGCAGGGCGCGCGCACGACGCGGACGTCGGCGCCGGCCTTGGATTTCAGGTCTTCC
>JAWVYK010000239.1:0-3867 GCA_033722755.1 Rhodovibrionaceae bacterium
CCGACGACCGCGCCGGCGCCCGCGCCAATACCTGCGCCCGATGCCGCCCTGTCGCCGGTGCTGCTGCCGCAGGCGCCGAGACCGAGGAAAGAGACAATCAGGAAAATGGATAGAATGCGTTTCATCGTATCCCCCCAAACTCACTCGTTTTGGGAGGTTACGCCCGCCGTCCGAGTCCCGGCAAGGGCCCGGATTCGGCGGCCGTTTCGGAAGCCAGACGTGCGGCCGGAGCGCGCGCTCCCACCGGGGCGGCCGAGCCCCTTTCGGCGATCAGCCGGCCTTTCGGTCCGTAGGCTTTTGCTCGGCTCGGGAAGACCGCTTGGCGAAGTAGGCCGTGCGGCCGGTGGAGTGCACCACCGTGTCACGGGACTTCCGGCGCAGCTCTTCGACCTTCTCGGTCAGATAGATCCGCGTGGCCCGATTCATCAGCACCTCGACGAATTCTCCCGGCAAAGGATGGCCAAGGCGAATGAAGGCGGCGCCGATTTTCTGCCAGTCGATTGCGATGGCATAGCCGTCCGCATGGTCGAGGTCGTATTTCGCGAGATCGAGCGCGCTGCAGGCCGAGCGATACAGTTGCTGGCGGGCGAAATTCGCATGTTTCGACTGGCCGCTGCTTACCAGCACCTCAACGCATACCAGCGCGCGTTCCAGCGCTTCCAAGGCCGCCTCTCCCGGCATTGAGGCTTCAAACGCCTTGAACGAGCGGCTCAGCTCGCGCGCAAGATTTCCATAGTCGTCATTCATGGTCCCAGAACCCCTTCTGCGCAGTCGTCCGCGTGGCTCTTTCACGGCCACAGCATTATTTTTCCTCTTATTCCCGACGTACTGGCATCGCTACCCCGAGGAAGGGCAGGACACGGGCATGATCGTTCTTTTGACTGTGGGGGAGAAACAGGCATTGGAACTACGGCTTTGAGGTTAGCCGCAACCTAGCCAAATTGAGAGGCCGCTATCCCCTAACCTGGGGTAGGCGGCCGCCCCACATGCCAAATCGATCGAGACGAGCCCATCGCGGGCGCCCCACCGGTCTAGGTTCAATACCGCTTGCGCCGAAGGACGCATTCAAGGCTCCTGGCGAACGCCACAGGCCTCGATCGCTTCGCGGAGCATTCTGAAATCCAGCGGCTTGTGGAGCACGGTGGCGGCACCCGAGCGCAACGCCTTCTCCGCCTCCTCTTGCCCAGCATGGCCCGTCATCACCAGAACCGGCACAGAGGCGTCCTGCCTGCGCAACTCGGCGATCAGCTCGATCCCGCCCATGTCGGGCATGCGGATGTCCGTAATGACCAGGCGCACGACCTCCGGCACGATTTTGCCGTCGATGTCGTAGACGTAGGTGTCGCCTTCCTCGTGCGTGGGCAGAGGCAACGGCCGCGAATCCTGCGCATTCGCCGTCAACGGCAGGCTTGCGCAAATCAGGGCCGACACGCCCGCAACCAAATGGCGCGCGTTCCGGACAGCCCGGCTGGCGCTCACACGACCTGTCGACATCGAAATCCCACGCTCACAACCCCTCACGCACAATAGACTGCATGAGAGTGCATTTATTCACAACGCAAAACACGCGAATATTCTCAGATGCTTTTCGCGTCAAAGACTTGTGCGAATCGGATTTTGCGCGCGCGTGGTTAAGAAAGCGTTCCGACTCGAAGAGCTTTCAAAGAATGGTCGCGCAAAGACAGGGACCAACCGGAGCTAGAGCAGGCGCGGCTCGTCGTCTTCCGCCGATCCGGATGCCGGCTTCTCATCGGCGTCGCTCTGGCCGATTCCCTCACCCACGGGCTCGATTAAGTCCGGGGCGTCGTTGCCGACCTTGTTTACATCTCGCGACACCGGATAGGCGCGCATCAGCCGCGACGGGAACGGCTGCAACAGGTCCAGCGCCCGCTGCTTGTCGACGGAGACGTCGAGCCAAGTCTCGAAAGCCTCCTGCGGCACGATGACGGGCATACGCGGATGAATTTGCGCCAACAGGTCGTTGGCGTCCGTGGTGATGATGGTGCAGCTCTCCACGGCTTCGCCGCTCTCTGGCTCGCGCCAGCTTTCCCACAGGCCCGCCAATCCCATGGGCGTTCCCTCGCTTATGACCGCCCGATACGGCTGCTTCGGCCCCTTTGCCCGCGGCTGCCACTCGTAAAATCCGTCCGCCACGATCAGGCAGCGACGGCGTGAAAAGGCATGTCGAAACGCCGGACTGCTGGCCACCTTTTCAGAGCGCGCGTTGATCATCCGATTGCCGATGGAAAGATCGTCCGCCCAGAACGGAACCAGGCCCCAGCGCAATTGAACGAGATGGCGCTTGCCGTCCTCGCCCAGCCGGACGGCCGGCACCTCCTGTGTCGGCGCCACGTTGTAGCGGGGCTGCAGATTCGTTTCCTCGACGAAGCCGAAGAAGGCCCGCACCGCTTCCGGCGGCGAGGTGATGGAATAGCGGCCGCACATGCACGAAGCAGAGCGCAGGTGGCCGAGGCAATGCAAGGGCTATCGGGCGAAGACGCGCCGCCGGCGCAGCGGGCACAAAATTGCCGCTTGCCAACAAACCTCATGTTCTTATTCTGTTCACGGTGACGGAAAATCGAATTTCTTCTACATTTCGTGTTCAGGGAGTGGATGCACGCTACATCTTGTGCACATACCATCCTTTCCACAGGTGTGGACGACAGGGAGCGGAAGATGGACGGTTCGGCGGGTTACCGCGGATTCGAGCGTGGTGGGGAGCTTGTGGATAAAGCCTCGGAAGCACAGCCCGCCAAGCGGACTGGGGGCGGTTCGAGCCCCTCGGACAGCGCGTCGCATGCTCTTGCCGAACGCGAATCGGTAAAACGGGAGGCCCCGCCGAGCGGGCCTTGCGGCGTCTGCGCGCCCAACGGCGAAGATCTGCTCGATGAGCGTGTCGCCAACGGCCGTCACATCCGCGACGTCTTTCAGAACGAGCGCGGAATCCGTGTCGTCGTCGACCGCGCACGCGACAGCCTGCTGACGGATTTCGGCAAGGCGACGCTTTCGGACCGCTATTTGATGCCGGATGAATCGTTCCAGGACCTCTTCGCGCGCGTTGCCGCCCATTTTGCCGACGACACGCCGCACGCCCAGCGCCTCTACGATTATATCTCGCGGCTCTGGTTCATGCCGGCCACGCCGGTTCTGTCGAACGGCGGCACCAAGCGGGGCCTGCCGATCTCGTGCTTTCTGAACGAGGCCGGCGATTCGCTCGACGGCATCGTCGACCTATGGAACGAAAATGTCTGGCTGGCCGCGCGCGGCGGGGGCATCGGCAGCTATTGGGGCAACCTGCGCTCCATCGGCGAACAGGTCGGCAAGAACGGCAAGACCTCCGGCGTGGTCCCCTTCATCCGGGTGATGGATTCGCTGACCCTGGCGATCAGCCAGGGATCGCTGCGGCGCGGTTCGGCTGCCGTCTACCTGCCGGTCAGCCACCCGGAAATCGAGGAGTTCGTTGAAATCCGCCGGCCGACCGGTGGCGACCCGAACCGCAAGGCGCTGAACCTGCACCACGGAATCACCATACCCGACGCCTTCATGCGCGCCGTGAAGAACGACGAGGAATGGGCGCTCGCCAGCCCGAAGGACGGCCACGTTGTGCGCAAGGTCAGCGCCCGCAGCCTTTGGGTGCGCATCCTGACCGCGCGCATCGAGACCGGCGAGCCCTACCTCATCTTCATCGACCACGTGAACCGCGCCATTCCCGAGCACCACAAGCTCTCCGGGCTGAGCGTGAAGATGTCCAACCTGTGCAGCGAAATCACCCTGCCAACGGGTCTGGATCATTTGGACAACGAGCGCACCGCGGTGTGCTGCCTGTCGTCGCTCAATCTCGACACCTTCTTCGAGTGGCAGGATCAG
>JAWVYK010000240.1:0-3861 GCA_033722755.1 Rhodovibrionaceae bacterium
TCAGGGTGTCGAGCGCCTGGTCCGGCCGCCCGGCCTTGGCCAGCTTCGCGGCCTCGGCCTCCTGCGGCGTGGCCGCCGCGTCGACGGCCAGGATCGGCGGGTAGTAGAGCGCCCACTGCACGGCGTCGCGCGGACGGGCGATCAGCCGGATGGTCGGCGGCATGCCGGCGGGCGCTTCGGCGATCTGGCCGCTAGTGGCGCTGACCGCGCCCTCGTCGTTTGAGGCGCGGACCTGGCCTTCCAGCACCGTCAGTTCGCTGCGGTCGTCCGTCACCAGAAGCGCGAACTCGGTGCCCTCGACCGTGGCGTTGAGATACGGGGTGTCGACTTCCAGGCGCCGCGGATCGCGGCTGAACGACTGAATGGCGCCGGCGATCATATCGAGGAACGAGCGCTCCTCGGGCTCGGGCGTGATGTCGACCAGACGCACCGTGGTGTTCTGGTCCAGCCGCAGGACCGCGTCGTTCAGAAGGGAGATCGCCGCCCGGCTGTTGCGCCCGGTGCGCACGGTGTCCTCTTCGCAGAGCGAGGCGTCGACATCGGCGCTCTTCCAGCCGGCGCCGGATTCAATCTCGACGAGACCCTCGACCGAGACGAGCCGGCCCGCCGCGGGCTCGCACTCGCGCGCTTGCGCGGTCGAGGCCGCAATCACGGCCACGGTAAAGGACAGACATAGCGTCTGGAATACGCGCTTCATATTTCTCCCCTCTCCACCGCGCTATACGCATTCGGCGTCGAACGCGGCTGACAGGGGATGCAGTTTGTCTTTTTCGATGCCGCTAAGACGGGCATCCCCTTAGATCATAAATTTAGCATAAGTACAGAAGGGAAAGAAAGATAATTACGTCTACAAGCGCTAAATCGAAATTTTATTAAAAATACCTGGACATTGATCTTTGTTATTTTTCGCTCATGGTAACCACTTCGGGGTGCTCCGAAGGGGCCTCGCCGTCAGCATATTTCCGGGACAGGTCGAGATAGAGCTGGACCGGCTTGTAATCCGGGAAGGCTTCGGCCAGATCGCCGAAGCGGTTTTGCGCCTCGTTCCAGTCGTGGTCGTGGAAACTCTTCAGCGCCTTGGCAAAATCTTCGGTCAGTTGGCGCTCGGCTCCGTCCACCTGGTCCGCCTTGCCCACGACCTCCACAACCGGCGTGCCCTCGGCCTTGCCGACCAGCCGGAAGCGGCCGAGCGGGCGGGTTTCCAGGTCCGGCACGTCCTGCGTCACGGTTTCGGCCGCGAGTATCTGCGTGCCGAGGTGCTTGTTGAGGCTTTCCAGACGCGCGGCGCTGTTCGCCGGATCGCCCAGGATGCTGTAGGACATCCGCCCGCCGCCACCTGTATGGCCGAGATAGAACTGGCCGTCCTGCAGCCCGATCCGCGGCTTCAGCGACGCGCCTTCGTGGCCGGTGTTGAAATCGTCGATTGCCTCAATCACGCCCGAGGCGGCGGCGAGCGCCCGCTGGCGCGCCTCCAGTGCGCCTTCCTCACCCAGCCATGCGCACATGATGGTGTCGGCGTGAAACTCCATCACGTCCACGCCGTTGGCCTTCAGCTTCTGGGCCAGGGTGTCGAAATACTCGTTCATGAAAACGGCGAGCTCTTGCGGGGTCTTATGCTCCGAGATCGTGCTGAATCCGGTCATGTCGTTCGCCAGGCAGACGCCATAGACCACACGGTTCACCGATTCCGGCGCGACCTGTCCCTCGGTCAGCTCCCGCAGCACGTTTTCCGGCAGGTAGTAGCTCATCGCCGCGGTCATCTTGCGCTCTCTGGCCCGTTCGATGAGGTAGTGGGCCACGAGGCCGAAGACGACGGCGACGGGAAGCTGGACCAGCACCGGTATGGAAAGCGGCGCCCAGAGACCGGAGGTGGTGAACAGGAAGAAGGCCACATAGAAGTAGACCGCGGTCAGGATCACCACGGCCGTCACCGCGATGATGGCCGGCAGCATGTAAACCGTCACACCCAACACGAAGCCGAAGGCCAGCAGCAATCCCAGCGACAGGAAGGGGTCGAGCGGCCTGACGCTGAAGTCGGTTATCAGGTTGGCAAAGGACGTGGCCATGATTTCCACGCCGCTCAGATCGACCCCGTCTTCACCGGTGAAGACGGAGTAGAACCGGTCCGGCTGGTCGGGCTCGAACAGATCCGAGTAGCCAACGAATACGACTTTGTCCTTCAGCAGCGCCGCTTGCCGCTCGCGCTCGTCGCCGTGGGCTTGCAGGACCCGGTGATAGGCGACGGTGGGAATGGTGCCCGGCGGGCCGTAGAAATTGATGTAGCGGTCCGCCGAACCCGCGTAGAGCGCCGCCAAAACGCGCGCGGCGTCACGCTCTTTCGGGTTGCCGTTGAAATGGTCCGATGTCTCGATGCCGGCGCGCGCGCGTTCCGCCACACCCTCGGTTTCAACGAAGGCTCGCCGCGTGCCGGTCATCACCTGGGCCATTTCCGACGGGGTCTTGATATGCCAGGGCGTCTCCGGAAACTCTTCGGCCGCCGCGATCCCCGCCTGCCGCAGAATGCTCACCCACTCCTTGTAGAAGGGAAAGCAGATCATCTGCACGCCAACCGCCGCCGTGGTCGGCGCATTGCCCAGACTCTGCTTGAAGGTCCAGAACTGGTGCGCGGCCTGGTCGACCTTGGGCAGCGGGAAGGGGGCGACGGCCCGCGCGGCGGTGGCCAGCAATTCGTTCGGCGGCACGGCCTCCTCGATCCAGACCCAGCCGCTGTCCCCGCCGGCCCGCACGATACGCTGGCGCTTGCCGACGAGCCTTTCGAACAACACGACATTGCCGGCACGGGCGATCTGTTCGGCAAGGCGCCGGTCTTCAGAGCCACCCCGCGGCCGGCTGAAATCGAAGTCGAACACAACGACTTCGGCGCCATAGTCGATGAGCGCTTCCAGAACGGCCGAGTGCGTGGTGCGCGGCCAGTCTCGCGGCATCTTCGGCAGGCCGAGAGCCTCGCCGGTGGTTCCGTCGATACCTATGACCGCGACATTGTCCGGCGGCTCTATCGCACCGCGCAACTGGAACAACCAGGACAGCCCAAAGCTGCGCTCGAAGGCCTGCATGCCGGGAATTGGAAGAATGATGCCGCCGACCAGCGCCACCAGGATGCCGAAGGCCAGGCCGCGGATGATCTTGCTGCGCTTCAGGATCGACAGGGCCATCGAGGGCTACTCATTATCATTATTGCATGAAAGATACATGCCGAAGGCCGGCGGCGGACACAACGCCTTTTGCCTCGCGGTCATTTCGGGTGGACACTAGCCGGATTGCCCGGGCTGAAGGGCGAGGCTGCGCAGCTTTCTCATGAGCGAGGGCGTCGGCTGACCGGTGACCTCCAGGCCGTATTCCTTTTGGACCTTTTTGATCGTATCGCGCGTGTCTTTGGTGAAGGCGCCGCTCTGGGTTCCGGGATCGAAGCCGGCGGCTTTCATCCGCGACTGCAATTCGGAGACCCAGTCGCGAGTGTAGATCGGCACGTCCTGCACGTCGTAGGAGGACCTGCTCTGGGCGAAAACGACGCCGCTGTTGGCGTGCAGCCACCCGTTGCCTTCGATGGCAGAGCGCCAAAGCCCGAGATCGCGCGCTTGGCCGTCGCCGACGGCCGCCGGGAGGGCAAGGGCAAGGACCGCAGCCGGCAGAATGATACGCCGCCCCAGCCTTTGGCCGCCTCGATCGCCCAGCCGGTTGGCGCCGTCAGCCTTTTCGGACTTCCGCATTCCTCGGTTCCCTCGATGCGCATCGAGCCCCACAATCGAATTCATATCTTTGAATATCACAGCCAGGGCGAGCGTTGCCACAGATGCGATTGCAGACGTCCTGACGATGTTTCGGTCGTGATTTTCGGGCGCA
>JAWVYK010000241.1:0-3816 GCA_033722755.1 Rhodovibrionaceae bacterium
AGGACGGACGGATCTATCAGCGGCCGTTCGGCGGCATGACGACGCATTTCGGCAAAGGCACGGCGCAGCGGACCTGCGCGGCTGCCGACCGGACGGGACACGCGATGCTGCACACGCTCTATCAGCAGTCGCTCAAGCACGATGCGGAGTTCTTCATCGAATACTTCGCCGTCGATCTGATCATGGAGGACGGCGCCTGCCGCGGGGTCGTCGCCATCGATATGGCCGAGGGCCGTCTGCACCGTTTCCGCAGCCACATGGTCATTCTCGCGACAGGCGGCTACGGGCGCGCGTATTTTTCCTGCACCTCGGCGCATATCTGCACGGGCGACGGCAACGCCATGGTGCTGCGCGCCGGCCTGCCGCTGCAGGACATGGAATTCGTGCAGTTCCATCCCACCGGCATTTACGGCGCCGGCTGTCTGATCACCGAAGGCGCGCGCGGCGAAGGCGGTTATCTGACCAACTCGGAAGGCGAGCGCTTCATGGAGCGTTACGCGCCGAACGCCAAGGACCTGGCGAGCCGCGACGTGGTCAGCCGGTCCATGACGATGGAGATCAACGAAGGCCGCGGCGTTGGTTCGGAAGGCGACCATATCTTCCTGCACCTGGAGCATCTGGAGCCCGAGGTTCTGCACCAACGCCTGCCCGGCATCTCGGAGACCGCGCAGATCTTCGCGGGCGTGGACGTCACCAAGGAACCGATCCCGGTGCTGCCCACGTGCCACTACAACATGGGCGGCGTTCCGACGAACTATCACGGCGAGGTCCTGACCGTGAAGGACGGCGACCCCGACCACGTCGTCCCGGGCCTGATGGCGATCGGCGAGGCGGCCTGCGTGTCGGTGCACGGGGCCAACCGCCTGGGCTCCAATTCCCTGCTGGATTTGGTGGTGTTCGGCCGGGCGGCGGCCCTACGCTGCGCCGAGACGGTCAAGCCGGGCGAAAGCCACCGCCCGCTGCCCGACGACGCGACGGAGCCGGCGCTTGCCCGCCTCGACAAGCTGCGCCATGCGGAAGGTGAAACGCCGACGGCGGCGCTGCGCGACGAGATGCAGCGCACCATGCAGAACCAGGCCGCGGTGTTCCGCACCGGGGAGACGCTGACCAAGGGCACCAAGCAGCTCGCCAGTATCTGGAAGAAGCGCGGCGACATCGCCGTCACCGACCGCTCGATGATCTGGAATTCCGATCTCGTCGAGACGCTGGAGTGGGACAACCTCATGTATCAGGCTGTCTCCACCATGCACGGCGCGCTGAACCGCGAGGAAAGCCGCGGCGCGCACGCACGCGAGGATTTCCCCGACCGTGACGACGACAACTGGATGAAGCATTCCGTCATCTGGGTGGACGACAAGGGGAAGGTGACGGCCGATACCCGGCCCGTGCATATGCAGCCGCTCACCAATGAGGTGCAGCACTTCCCGCCGAAGGCCCGCACTTACTAGGCGGCCGCCGGACCAACGTTCCCAGGCCGAAGGAAAGAAGGCGAAAGACCGCATGGCTCAGTTCACGCTGCCGAAAAACTCGAAGATCCGCGATGGCAAGACCTGGCCCAAGCCGGAAGGCGGAAAGAATCTGAAGGCTTTCCGGATCTATCGCTGGGACCCGGACAGCGGCGAGACGCCGCGCCTCGACACCTACCACGTCGATCTGGACGACTGCGGGCCGATGGTTTTGGACGCGATCATCAAGATCAAGAACGAGATCGACTCGACGCTCACCTTCCGACGGTCCTGCCGCGAGGGCGTGTGCGGGTCCTGCGCCTTCAACATCGACGGCACGAACACCCTGGCCTGCACGAAGGCGATCAGCGAGATTCCCGGCGACGTGAAGATCTATCCGCTGCCGCACCTGCCGGTGGTCAAGGACCTCGTCCCGGACCTGAACCAGGCCTACGCCCAGTACGCCTCCATCGAGCCCTGGCTGAAGACGACGACCCCGGCGCCCGAGCGCGAGCGCCTTCAGAGCCCGGAGGAGCGGGCCAAGCTCGACGGTCTGTGGGAGTGCATCCTGTGCTTCTGCTGCCAGACCAGTTGCCCCAGCTACTGGTGGAACGGCGAGCGCTACCTGGGCCCGGCGATCCTGCTGCAGGCCTACCGCTGGGTCGCGGACAGCCGTGACGAGGCCACCGGCGAGCGCCTCGACGATCTGGAGGATCCCTTCCGGCTCTACCGCTGCCACACCATCATGAACTGCACCAAGACCTGCCCGAAAAGCCTCAATCCGGCCAAATCCATCGCCGAGCTGAAGAAGCTGATGGTCGAGCGGCAGATGTAGCCGCCGCCGGCTTCTCGGGAATCGACGGCCGCCGAGTCTGCACCCAGCGGGCGTTTGCTGTAGACTTGCTGTGCAGGGATCAAGGTCCGCCCGGGAAAGACTGTCATGATCACCGCCGTTGTTCAGTTTCCGATGCCCGAAGGAGTCACGCGCGAGGACGCCAGGTCGCTCTTCGAGTCGAGCGCGCCGCGCTATCGCGAGGTCGCGGGTTTGCTCCGCAAGTACTATCTTTTCGACGAGCAGGAACGCGTGGCCGGAGGCTGCTATCTTTTTGAGAGCCGCGCCGCAGCGGACGATGCCTTCGACGACGATTGGCGCAAGTTGATCGAGGGGCGTTACGGCTCCCGGCCGCAGGTGCACTATTTCGAGACGCCGGTGGTCGTCGACAACGTCACGGGCGATATCGTCGTCGACTGATCAGTCGTCCGGAACGGATTCTCCGAAGACCGGATCGCTCTGCGGGTCCGGGACCTCCGCGATGCTCTGCAGGGCCGGGCCATGCTCTTCCGGGCGGCCGGTCTTCATGTCCGGCGACTGACCCGGCGGGTAGGCGCCGACCACGCTGAAATCCGGACTTGCGGAAAGCCGCTTGTGACCGACGCCGGCGGGGATCAGCACGACATCGCCGGCGCTCACGTCCACCTCGCTCCCGGATTCTCCGCCCAGGCCCAGGCGCGCTTCTCCCGAGACGACGCCGAGCGCCTCGTGCGCGGTGGCGTGGTAGTGCCAGTAGGAGAAGACGCCGTTTGTCCAGGCCGCCGGCCATGCGTTGCCGTCGAACAGCTCGCGCGCCACTTTCTCCAGGTCTCTGGGGCCCTGCAGGGCGCCGCGGTAGACCCGCGCGGGCAGGCGCGGATTGTTCGGGATGAGGCCGTCGTCCTCGAACAGCAGTTTTTCCGTGGCGATGTTCATGGCTGCGAGATGGCGTTGCCGGGCGCGGCGTTCAAGCCGCAGATCTCAGCGCACGTAACCCAGGAAGCGGACGCTGCCGGGTTTCGCATACCAGCCGGGGCCTTGGCTGCTGCGGCACAGCAGGCCCTCGTATTCGGCCACGCGGCGGCCTTCGTAGGCCTGCCCGGTCGTCCAGCGGCAGTCGTAGTAGGACGGCTGCTCATAGCCACGCGGTGAGGCGCGGTAGCTCTGCCTGTCGTAGTTGCGCGTCAGCGCGTAAAGCAGCAGTCCGCCAAGAAAGACCCCGGCGATCACCTCGCCGGCCTCGATGTCGTCGTCGTCGTCGTGCTTATGATGGCGCCGATGGCCGCGATATTTGTGGTGGCCGCCGCGGTGCTTGTGATAGCCGCCGCGGTGCTTGTCGTAGCCGCCATAGTGCTTGCCGTAACCGTGGTGGCGGTAGCCATAGCCGTCAGCGTTGGCCAGGGCCGGGGTCATCGCCAGGCAGAAACAGATGGCCGCCAGAATGAGTTTGCGCATTGCCGGTTCGCCCTCGATTTGCATGCAACTTTTAGCATAGCAGATTAGCATAGCAGAGTGCCGGGGGCCGGGCAATCGGTCCAGATGGGCCGGTTCAGGCAGCCG